>CAKZLS010000491.1 GCA_937127205.1 uncultured Rhodospirillales bacterium | reverse complement strand
GGCGTAGGCGTGGTCGCGGACCGCCTGCAGGGTGTCGCCGGGGGCGCTGCGCCGGTGACCATAATCGATCACCAGCGCCGCGCCGCCTTGGCGGGCGATGCGCGCCCCGATCTCGCCGGTAATCTCTTCGGCAACGGGGCAGACTTCCACCAGGCTGCCGTCCATCACGTCCGTGAGACCGGGCGGCACCGGCGGGGCGGTGGTCGGTCTCTGAACGAAGGCCAGGCGGTCGTTCTCCAAGCCCACCTTGCGCTCCAGCCACCGGTCGCCGGACCGCACGTATTGATGCACTGGCAGGGCATCGAAAAACTCGTTGGCCACGACGATCAGGGGACCGTCCGGGACGCTGGCGAAACGGTCATGCCAGCGCGGTGTGTGCTGCGGATGGGCCGCCGCCAGGGTCTGGCGCTGGCGCCGGCGGAGCGCCGGGCTGGTCTCCACCAGGTGGAGGCGGAGCGCGCCCGCGAAGGCCTGGCCGCCGGGGGTCGCGATTGCAGCCCGAAGAGCGTCGGCCATGAGGGTGCCGCGGCCGGGTCCCAGCTCCACCAGGCTGAACGGTGCCGGACGGCCCAGGGTCTCCCACACCACCCGGCACCACAGTCCGATCAGCTCGCCGAACATTTGCGAGACTTCCGGCGCGGTGGTGAAGTCGCCGGCCACGCCGAAGGGATCGCGGCCCATGTAGTAGCCGTACTCGGGGTGGCCAAGGGCTTCGGCCATGTAGTCCGCGACGCTCAGCGGCCCGTCGGCGGTGATGCGCGGGCGCAACAGCGCGTCTAATTCGCTCACGCTGCTCCCTTCTTATTGGACTTCCCGGTAGGGGGCTTTCGGGGCGGGTGCTTTCTGGGAGGGGGTGGCGGCTTTCTCTGAGAGTCCGGAGCCTGCGGCGGGGTCTTGTCGCGCATCAGCGCGCGGATGATGAGGATGACCCCGATGATGAACATGGGCGCGGACAGCCATTGTCCCATTGTGGTGCCGGCGGCCAGTTCGCCGAGGTGGGCGTCGGGCTGGCGGAACAGCTCCACGAAGCTGCGGGCGAGCGCGTAGCCGATCAGGAACACGCCGCCCAGGAAGCCGGGCCGCAGACGGACCGCGTCCCGGCGCCACAACACGTTCAGAACCACCAACAGCAGCAGGCCCTCCAGCGCCGCCTCGTAGAGCTGGCTGGGGTGGCGGGGCTCGGGGCCCCAGCCGGGAAAGACCATGGCCCACGGAACGTCGGTGACCCGGCCCGCCAGTTCGCCGTTGATGAAATTGGCGAGACGGCCGAGCAACAGACCGATGGGCGCCACACAGAAGATAATGTCGCCGAAGGCCAGGGTGGGGATTTTGCGGACCCGGCAGAACAGAAGCGTGGCGATGACCACACCGAGCAGGCCGCCGTGGAACGACATGCCGCCTTTCCACACCTCCAGCGCGGCTAGCGGATTGTCCAGGTAGTAGCCGGACTTGTAGAACAGCACGTAGCCGAGACGGCCGCCCAGCAGCACCCCCAGCGTCGCCCACACCAGAAAGTCGTCCATGTCGGTTTCGGTGGCGGGACTGGGTTGGCGGCGGCACAGCCTCCGGGCGTAGCGCCAGCCGAGCACCAAGCCGATGACGTAGGCAAGCGCGTACCAGCGAAGCGCGAACGGCCCGATCTCGAACAGCACCGGGTCGATGACGGGATAGGGAATGACGAAGGTCATGCCAGGCAAATCTCCTTGCGCGGGCTCGGTTGAACGCCCGGCACTTCTTATAGGATCGGGTTCCGGTCTGCCGCAAGCGGCAGGGTTGGCGGTTGCGCGGCCCGGGTCGACCGACCATATTTGCGATTAATCCATCGTACAAACCAAGACCTGGGGAAGAACAGTATGCAGACGAGCAATCGCCTCTTCGACGATCTGGCCAAAGTGGCCAGCGGCGCCGCCACCGCCTTCACCGGGGTTCGCGAGGAACTGGACGGCTTGGTCCGCGCGCAGATCGAGCGTTACATGAGCGACCTGGCCGTGATCACCCGCGAGGAGTTCGAAGCGGTCCAGGAAACCGCCGCCAACGCCCGAGCCGAACAGGAAAAGCTGGAAAAGCGCGTGGCCGAACTGGAGGCCAAGCTGGCGACCAAGCCGAAGCGCCGATCCCGCGCCGCCAAGACCGAAACGCCGGACGCGACGTCATCATAGCCGGCCGCAACGTCCGCGTAGAACGAGGACTTTCGCGCGGCCAGCCCGCCTCGCGGGCGGGACTGGTGGACTTTTGCCCCCGTTCGGCGGCAACAACCTTGCCGATTATCCACACATTCCTGCAATTTTCATGAATTCGTGACTTGCGCACGGGTTAGGGTTCTGGCAACCTAGGTTTAGTGGAGAGACGTAACGTAACGTCAACATATCGCGTTTAACACGAAATGTTGAACACATGATGCAAACGGTCCGCCAAATGACTTCACCGATAATCTTAGGAGAGGCTGAAAATGACCGTCATGCGCTCGCTCGAAGCCGAGAGGGGCAGTCCCCTTGATGTCATCGAGCATCTGATCGCCGCCAACAATTGGATATTCGACCGCCCCAACGATCAGGAGCTCGCCGTTCAGGTTCCCGGCCGCTGGTGTGACTACAACATCTATTTTGCCTGGAACGATGCCGCCAGCGCTATGCATTTCACGCTCGCGGTGGATAACCGGGTGCCGGCCGAAAAGATCGGTTCGGTGAACGAGCTGCTGGCCCTGGCCAACGAGAAGTTGTGGATGGGTCACTTCGCGGTCTGGCAAGATGAAGGGCTTCTCACCTACCGTCACGCCCTGCCCATGCGCGGCAGCCGCGGTCCTACCGTCGAGCAGATCGAGGATCTGGTGGAGAATGCCATTTGGGAAACCGAGCGGTTCTTCCCCGCGTTCCAGTATGTCATGTGGGGCGGAAAGCCGCCTGCCGATGCGCTCGCCGCGGCGATGATCGATACCGTCGGAGAGGCTTGAGGCCTCCATGTCCGTGACCGTTGTGCTCGCCGGCGGCGGCAAGATGGGCGGCGCCATGCTGGCCGGCTGGTTGGAACGGGGTCTGATGCCGTCGGAGATCCTGGTGGTCGAACCTCACGCCGACATCGCCGTTTCCCTTGCCGATACGTATCGGGTGAAGGTTGTCGGCCATCCGGAGGATGTCCCGGCGGATGCGCAGCCCGCGATCGTGGTCTTTGCCGTCAAGCCGCAAGTCCTGGCCGACGTGGTGCCGGCTTACACCCGTTTCCTCGACATCCATCCGGTCTTTCTCTCCGTCGCAGCGGGCCGGACCATCGCATCGTTGGAAGATCTGCTCGGAGGCGACGCCGCCATCGTGCGCGCCATGCCCAACACGCCTGCGGCCATCGGTCGCGGCATCACGGTCGGCTGTGCCAACGGACATGTCACGGACGTCCAGCGGACCGCGTGCATGGGGCTGTTGGAAGCGGTGGGCGAGGTAGCGTGGGTGGATGACGAAGCACTGATGGACGCGGTGACCGCGGTTTCCGGGAGCGGACCGGCCTACGTGTTTTTACTCGCCGAGTGTCTGGCGGACGCTGGCGTCGACGCGGGCCTCCCGGCCGACCTCGCCCTTCGGCTGGCAACAGCAACGGTCGCCGGTGCTGGAGAACTGCTCTACCGCTCGGACGACTTGCCCCATGTTCTTCGGGAAAATGTTACCAGTCCCGGCGGCACGACGGCGGCGGCACTGGCGGTGCTGATGGACTCAAAAGGGTTGGGAACCTTGTTGTCGTCGGCCGTATCCGCCGCCGCGCACCGATCCCGGGAGCTGGCGAAACCGTGACGCTGTAAAGCACGACTGTTGAACGCCGGTCTTTGTGCGCCATATTTTGTGGGAAGCCGGTCCGCGCGGTCCGGTGTCGATGTATTGGGTCCCAACGGTTCGAGGAGCGGATGGCACGCAAAACGGAAACCTCAGATCGTATCCTTAACGCGGTGCTTGAGCTCGCGCCCATCACCGGTTGGGGCGGTTTGTCCATGGCCGAGATTGTTGCGGAGGCCGACGTGTCGCTGGACGTGGCTTATGGTTTGTTTCCAACAAAATCATCGCTGTTGGCGGGCTTGCTGACCCGGGTCGATCGGAAGGTTCTGGCCGAGGGCCCCGCCGACCCGGAAGAACCCGTCCGCGATCGCCTATTCGAGGTGGTCATGCGCAGGTTCGATGCTCTGGGACCGAACCGCAACGCCATCGCCGCGATCCTCAGGGGCCTGCCCGCCGATCCGGTCGCGGGGCTCGACATGGCTCCGCGCTTCGCCAATTCCATGGCCTGGATGCTGGAAGCGGCGGGACTGTCCGCCAACGGCATCAAGGGTACCCTCCGGATTAAGGGTCTTGCGTTGATCTATCTGGCCACGCTGCGGGTATGGCTGGGTGACGACAGCGAGGATCAGGCGCGGACCATGGCCGCTCTCGATAGCAACTTGAAAAGGGCCGAGCGTTGGGCCAACGACGCTACTGCCCTGTTTCGGCGGTAGTCCCCTAGCCCTGGACTGCCGCGCGAAGCGAAGACCTCATACCACCCCCAAGTAAGCGAGCCCTGACGGCGGGCTGATAACGGCGATCCGATTCTCGGTCCCGTTCATATCTGTGTCCGCCTCGCTCATTCCACCTATGCGTCTTGCACAATCCTCTTCGGAAATCGAAAAATTCGTTACGATTTTCATCAATAAATTCAATATATTATAAAAATGCTGCAGAGCAGCAATTTTGTTTTGTGCAGTGCAGCATTTTTGTTGACAGACCATATCGTTTGGACAATAGTGTTTGCGTCAACCGAATTGCAGCGCCCCTGGAGGGGCATAAGGAGAGTTTCTAATGGCAAAAGCACCCGAATTTCCCGTCGACTTCAGCAAGATCATGGGTGACTTCGATCCCACCAAGATGGCGGAAGAATTCACCAAAGCCGTAAAACAGTTCAACCTTCCCGGCGTCGATGTAGACTCATTGGTCGCCGCGCAGAAGAAGAACATGGAAGCACTGACCAACGCCAACCGCGTCGCTTTCGAGGGCGCCCAGGCCGTTGCCAAGCGTCAGGCCGAGATCCTTCAAGAAACCATGAACGAGGCCTCCAAGGGGCTCGACACGATCTCCAAGAGCGGCTCGCCGCCCGAAGCCGCCGCGAAGCAGGCCGAACTGGCCAAGGAAGCATTCGAGCGCGCGCTGGGCAACATGCGTGAGCTGGCGGAAATGGTTTCCAAGTCCCGCGAAGAAGCGACCAACACCATCAACGGCCGCATCTCCGAGAGCCTTGACGAAATCAAGGACATGGTTCTTAAAATGAAGTCATAGGCGGTTTCACAACCTCCATCGTGACGGCCGTCCCTTGGGGCGGCCGTTTCCGTATGGGGTCCGCTGTGGCATGAGAAGCGAACCGAGAGTGTTATGACGATCTCTTACGATGAGTTTCTAAAGGTGGACATCCGCGTCGGCACGGTGACCCGGGCCGAGACCTTCCCCGAAGCCCGCAACCCTTCGCTGAAGCTCTGGGTCGACTTCGGCGCCGATTTAGGCGAGCGCAAGAGCTCGGCGCAGATCACCCGGCATTATGACTCCGAGAAGCTGGTCGGGCGTCAGGTCGCAGCCGTAGTCAATTTCCCACCGCGCCAAATCGGTCCGTTCATGTCCGAGGTTCTGGTCTTGGGATTTCCAGATGCCGACGGCGAGGTCGTGCTGATCGGCCCCTCCCTGCCGGTTCCCAACGGCGGCCGGCTTTACTGAGCATTATCGAAAGTTTCCGTGCCGCGGGTTACAACGGCAACTGCAACCTCACTCTGAGACCGCCCTCAGGCGAGTCGCCCAGCACGATCTCCCCTCCATGGCCACGCGCAACGTCGCGAGCGATGGTCATACCGAGGCCCACCCCGCCGGTCCCGGGATTGCGTGACCCCTCCAGCCGAAAGAACGGTTTGAACACCTCTTCGCGCTGATTTTCCGGAATGCCGGGCCCGTCGTCGTCAATGACGATCTCAATGGTCCGGCCGCGCTTGCCCGCGTCCACCGCTACATGGCGGGCGTAGCGCGAGGCGTTGCCGATCAGGTTGCTGATACAGCGCCGGAAGGCATCGGGTCGCAGCGGCACCACCAACTCTCCCTCGGCCTTGAGTTCGACGCCAACGCTAATCCGGTTCGCTTGGCGCACCGCCTCGTCGAGCAGGGCCACCACATCGCGGGGCTCCGGTGTTTCGGCGCCCTCGCCCCGGGCAAAATCGAGATACCCTTCAAGCATGCGCTCCATTTCGCAAACGTCATCCTTAAGGGCGGCGACCCCATCGGATGACTTCATCATTGCGAGTTCCAGTTTCATCCGCGTGAGCGGCGTGCGCAGGTCGTGCGATACGCCGGCGAGCATCTCGGTCCGCTGAGTGATCTGGCGCAAGATCCGCGCCCGCATGGCTATGAAGGCGCGGGCCGCCAGTCTCACTTCTCGCGCGCCCTCGGGCTTAAAATTGGGGACGTCGCGTCCCTTGCCGAAATTGTCGGCGGCGCGGGCGAGACGGAGAACCGGCCGCACCTGGCTTCGCATGAACATGGTGGCGATGCCGAGCAGCATGAGCGTCCCGCCCACGGTCCACAAAACGAAAACATAGATGGTCGTACTGAACAGTCGGCTGCGTGGAGCGACGACACTCAACACCCCTTCCGGCAACTGAACGTCGATGAACACCACGTCCGGGTTCGACTCCGCGTCGACCCGCGCCGGCTTATCCAACCGATCGCGCAGCGCCCGTCTCACCTCCCCTTCCAACGCCGTGTGGATGGCGTACATGTTGGGCAGGATCTCGCCCGGCTCCAACGATACGGCGATGTCCATGGTGCGCTCGGCGGCCTTGAGAACCTGCTCGCGGCCCGCCTCGCTGGGGTCATGGCGGAGCAAATCCACGACCATGGCGACATCGCCGGCGAGCCCGAGTGCGAGGCTTTTGCTCACCTGGTCCCAATGGCTTTCATAGAAAATGTAAGCGGACACCGCCTGCAGCACGATCAGCGGCGTCACAACGATCAGCAAGGATCGGCCGAGTAGACTGCGTGGAAGAAATTTCTTGAGCGTCAATGTGGTTCACTCAATCGGGTACAAGAACATAGCCCTTGCCCCGCACCGTCTGTAGATAACGCGGATCGCTCGGGTCGCGCTCGATCTTGCGCCGAAGGCGCATGACCTGGACATCCACGGCGCGGTCGTTGGCGGCAGCTCCGGTCATGTTGATCAGCGACTCCCGGCTGACGCTGGCACCCGGCCTCGACGCCAGCGCCGACAGAAGCGCGGCCTCCGCATCGGTAAGCCGAATCGGCTCGCCTTCCACCAGCAGCTGCGAGCGGTCGAGATCGAACACCTTGTCACCCATTTTGACCTCCCGGGAACCGGTATCCGGCTGCGGCGCCCGCTTGAGGATGTTGCTGACTCGCAGCACCAATTCTCGCGGCTCGAACGGCTTCACCAGATAGTCGTCGACGCCCTTCTCGAGACCGGCGATACGGTCCTCGGCCTCGCCCATGGCGGTCAGCATGAGAATGGGGATCCCCGAATGCTGCAGGTCCGCGGCAAAGTCCAAACCGCTTTCGCCGGGCATCATCCGATCGAGGATGATCAGGTCCACCGTAATGCTCGACAGCTTCCGCCGCGCGTCGGCGGCGTCGGACGCGGTCATGACCACGAAGCCGCTCTCGGTCAAAAACCGCCCCAACAGGTCGCGAAGCCTGTGGTCGTCATCCACCACCAGAATGTGCGGCGCCGTCTCACTCACAGCCGACCCTCCGGCGATCGTCCGGGTTGATCATCGCCCGTAACACCGCTTCGAACCCGGCGGCCGCCGACGGCCCCGCCTTGAAGCAAGCCGCGGCGATGAACCGCGATTGGCGTTCGGTCAAGGTACGCTCCAGCGCCGCCGCTTCGGGTGTCAGGTGGAGACGGCGCAATCGGCGATCCTGCGCGTCGGGGCGGCGGTCAATGAAGCCCCCGTCCATGAGCTGGCCCAGCACCCGCGACAGGCTCTGCTTGGTAATCCCGAGGATGGCCAGCAACTCGCTGACCGTAATGCCGGGGTTGCGGCCGACGAAATAAATGACACGATGATGAGCGCGTCCGAACCCATAGCGCGCCAGAAGGGCGTCGGCTTCGCCGGTAAAATCGCGATAGGCGAAGAACAGCAATTCCATCGCCCGGCGCAGCGCGGCCTCGTCGAAATCGGCGCCGTCCTCCTCAATGGAGACAGGCTGATCGGGGTCTTTTGCGGACTTGGCCGCTCCCGCTAGTTCCACCGCTACCCTCGGCTCCGGAGTGCGCCGACAAAATACGTCAGCAATATTGACATATATGCCGCCGACTGATACGAAAAGCAATAGAAATTAACCAGAGAGGTAATAATATTACGCTTTGGTGCATTGAGAGGAAAGACATTTCATGGATACCGTGCCTTTTGACGCTCGCGACGGACTGATTTGGTACAACGGAGAACTGCTGCCCTGGCGCGATGCCAAGCTGCATGTACTGTCTCACGGCCTGCACTATGCGTCGGCGGTATTCGAAGGCGAACGGTCTTACAACGGCTCCATCTTCAAGCTGACGGAGCATTCGGAACGGCTGGCCGCGTCGGCGCAGATGATCGGGTTCGAGCTGCCGTGCAGCGTCGACGAAGTGGACCGCGCCTGCGCCGAGGTATGCGAGGCCAACGGCATCCGCGACGGCTATGTCCGCCCCATCGCCTGGCGCGGCAGCGAGATGATGGGCGTGTCGGCGCAAAACACCACCACCCAGCTCGCCATCGCCGCATGGCCGTGGCCGTCGTACTTCTCCCCGGAAGCGCGGCTGAAGGGCATCCGCTTGAAAACCGGCCCGTGGAAGCGGCCGTCGCCGGAGACCGAGCCGGTGCACGCCAAGGCCGCCGGCCTTTATATGATCTGCACACTCTCCAAGCACACGGTGGAGAACGAAGGCTACGACGACGCTCTGATGCTGGACTGGCGCGGCCAGGTGGCCGAGGCCACCGGCGCCAACATCTTCATGGTCATGGGTGACGGCCGGCTGCATACGCCGACGCCCGACTGCTTCCTCAACGGCATCACCCGCCAGACGGTCATCGACCTCGCCCGCGAACGCGGCATCGAGGTGGTGGAACGCGCCATCATGCCCGACGAATTCGCCAAGGCCACCGAAGTATTCCTAACCGGCACCGCTGCCGAAGTGACCCCGGTGGGCGAAATCGACCACTACCGCTTCACACCCGGCGACATCACCAAGGCGATGATGGAGGATTACGAGAAAGCCACCGGCCAGACCAGTAAGGAATCGGCCAAAGCCGCCGCTAGCGCCGCGGAGTAACGATTACAGGCTGGGGGCTCCACGCCCCCAGGCCCCGCTAGAATTGCCGATCAAACCGTGACGACGATCTTTCCCATCTGTTCGTTCGATTCCATGTATCGATGAGCGTCGGCAATCTCTTCCAACGAGAAGGTGCACGCGATCAGCGGCTTCAAGGCGCCGGAAGCGAGCCCATCATAAACGAAGCGTTTGCCGATTTCGCGAGAGGCGGGATCGCTGACGATCTCGAACAAGGTGTACCCTTTGACCGACAACCCCTTGCCGAGGGCCGTGAACAACGGAAACGGTGTCGGCTGCAAAGACAGCGCACCGTACTCGAAGATGGTCGCGCCCGGGGCCGCGGCTTTGGCCAGGGTTTCGAGAAACGGTCCGGCCACGGGGTCAAAGATAATTCGGGCGCCCTTCCCCGCGGTGATCTCCTCGACCCGCTCGGCCAAGTCTTCGTCGTCCGTGACGATGACGTGATCGGCGCCGGCGTCCATAAGGAAGGGTTTCTTGCTGGCACCCCTCGTGGTCGCGATCGCCACCGCGCCAACGGCCTTGGCAATCTGAATGGCCGCCAATCCGACGCTGCTGCTTGCCGCCGGGATCAAAACAACGTCGTCGCTGTTGAGCCGGCCGTAGTGCATGAGCGCGCCATAGGCCGTCAGGTACTGCATCCAAATCGAGGCTCCTTCGGCGGCCGAGAGCGCTTCCGGGTAGAGCGCGGCGGCGGCCGCAGGAACGGTGGCGCTTTCGCCGTAAACGCCGTACTTGCCCATGGAAAAGGACGGGATCGTGCTCACTCGATCCCCGATCTCGAAACCATCCACGCCCTCGCCAAGCGCATCGACGGTACCGGCCGCTTCGTAGCCGATGCGCGACGGGAGTTGCGGTGCTTCCAGGTATTGTCCCTGCCGGTACATCACCTCGGCACGATTGAGCCCGATGGCTTCGACCTTCAGCCGAACCTCCCCCGGACCCGGGTCCTCCAGCGACACGTCCTCTAGCTTGAGAACGTCGGCATCTCCCTTCTCATGAAAACGAACGATCTTTGCCATTCCGGGGCTCCTGTTGCGATCTACATCCGTCACAGAACAGGATACCCCGGATTACGCTGTCGCTCCATCCAGGCTACGTGCTACGTGCTACGTGCTACGGGCAACGGGTAACGGGCGGCAGTTCAGGCGTAGGCTTCGGCGTCCGCCATTGTCATCGGCACCATGTGGGCGACACCGACCATGACTTCCAGCGCGAGGGTCGCCGCGATCGCCGGCGGCAGCGCTTCATTGGTCTGCTGA
>CAKZLS010000490.1 GCA_937127205.1 uncultured Rhodospirillales bacterium | reverse complement strand
TCGGGAGGTCACACAGCCGGAGCTTCTGGCGCGGGCGATCGGGGATCTTTCGCCGTCGCCGTCGTTGGCGTTATGGGGATATGTTATTTAACTGCCATCCGGGGTTCAGTGGACGTGCTTGGGCGGATCTGGTCTGACAATGCCGCGGCACCCCTTCTTCAAGGGGTCATGGCGGCGGCATTCAAAATACCGCCGACGATCGAACAGGCGCCAAGCCAAATCCCCGCGGCGATCTCGCCTTTGTCGATGCGCTCTGAGAGCTGTGGCATGGGCAGGCGAAGGACCAGATAAACCAGTACTTGAATGATCAGTGCGACCACTCCCCAAAGCACCATTTCCACAACCGTTGGCGTATGGATCATGATGGAGGCCAGCGGCAAGGCAAACCCGACCAGACTGCCGGAAAAAGCCAGCGCGGCAGCCTTCGAGTTCTGCTTGATAAGGTCTAGTTCATTGTGCCGCGTGATCCGGGTATAGACGACGACGAAGATGAGCGTCAGCACTGCCGCAGCAACGAAGAATAGCAAAAATTGAGAAAGGCTCGACAAAAAGAGGCCAAATTGCGCGTTCACTCGGGTCTCCCAATCAGCGGTGCGGTAACACCGGCGCGCGTGAAGCGCGATGTTAGTTCATATAGACATTTATGTCGGCATTGACACGCTAACTGCCGCAGTCGACCGAAATTTCGTCGGCTCAAGGCAATTTGGTCTGAAACCACCGGGAATTGTTTGGGTCGGAAGCGTCTCGGCGCATCGCCGGGAAAAGGGGACGTTGCCCAGTAGTAGCCATCCGGTCTATTGACCTGCGTTCCGTTTGCCTGAGATCAAGCATGTCAATCGCCCTCGGATTTGCTTGCTCTAGGGGCAGAACTCGACGAGATAGCCGCGTGTTGCATCCACCGGGCAGGAGGCCTGCTTGTCGTCCTCGGGAAATTGGTAGGCATCGGGGCAGTCCGCCTTCAGGCAGGTCCCGCCCGTTACCGGCGTTGCCTTCGAGGTGAAGGAGCATGTCTCGTTGGACGACCACGCGATGGGCACGTTGAAGAAGATGTTGGCGGCCTTGGTGACGCAATTGTCGGGATCGACGCCGGGTCCGCAGAGGTGCGGCGGTGAGTCCGGACCGGTGCCGAAGTTTGTGCTGAGGTTGACGAAATCGTCGGTGGACGTTCCCTTGGGGGTGAACTCCCAATGGGTGCCGAAGGTGCCGTCCTGGACCATGCCGGGGCCGCAGCAGTTCTTCTGCTGGGCGCAGATGCCGCGCCCGCTGAGGTTCGGGTTGCACGAGGCGGCGTACTTGGCATTGGTCCCGATCCACATGGAGCCCGTGCGTTGCACGGTGCCCGGCACGCCGCCAAGCGCCGTCCAGTCATCGCAATCGGGACACTGGGCGGCGGTCAGGTTGGGGTAGGGGATGACCAGGTTCTGACCACCCTGATTGAATGCGGATATGCCGACCGATGTGGAGCCGTTGGCGGCCAGGGGGCCGAGACCGGGTCCGGTGGAATAGAGGGTGAGGCCGTAGGCGCAGGAATTCTTGAAGGTGACCGTGCCGGCGGCGATTTGCGCCTCGGCGCGCTGCACAGGCGCGGCCCACACCATGAGGCCGAACGTCAACAGGGCGGCGGCGCGGACCGCTCTTGCCGCGCCGGGCCAAAAAACAGGGGTCGCGAGCTTCATCGTGTTATCTCCGTTCAGTCGTTTATCACCCGAACAAGTTCCGAGACGCCCAGCCGTCCTTATGGCAGTAAAGAGGAATAGAGATGACCGGCAAATTTAGAATGGAAGCGCATCCCGTCTGAAGTGCATAAGGACCTCGCGGGACGTCTGGTAGGCGAGACCGTTTCTGGGGCGATGATTGCACGGAGGACAAATCGGAGTGTTGATCACATGAAAAAATGGTAACATCGGATTACTCAATAATCGGAGATGTCTTTTTCATGAAAGAAAAACCGCTCACCCTTGACGAGGCGACGAAACCCGTTGTTGCGGAGGCGCGCGCGGATGTTCAGGCATGGCACGACGCGCAGACCCGTGACGCGATCAAGGAAGCGGACACCGGGGATTTTGCTACTGCGGAAGAATTAAAAGCGACCATCCGCAAATACGTCCCGCATGGATGATGTCGTCTGGACACAGCGCGCCCGCCGCAATCTCGATGACATTGGCGATTACATCGCCCAAGATGATCCTCCGGCAGCGGAACGGACCATCCGCCGCATCGTGGAACAGGTCTCTGGCTTGGCATTTTATCCCGGCATCGGCCGGATCGGCAGGGTCGAGGATACGCGGGAACTCATCATTGTCGACACGCCGTACATCGCGGTTTATCGCATTCGAGAACGGGTGGAAGTGCTGCGAATTCGACATGCCGCACAGGCTTGGCCGGACGCGTTTTAGTCAGCGTAAGCTTCCAGCCAGCTGATCCCTCAGCATGGTCACGACCGTGTCCACTTGATCGCCGGTCAGCCGGCCGTGATTTTCCATGAAAGGAGCGGTTTCGCGCCGCGAGTAGCGGCCGTAAAGCGTGCCGTCGCGGAGCACCAGTTCGCTGCGGGCAAACACCACGGCTCGGCCGTGGCAAATGAAGCACTTCTCCCGGAACAGCGCCCCCGCGTCGACAATGAACGTGAGGTGATCCACCATCACATCGATCTCGGCGGGGGACAGTTTGCCGTGTCCGCGGGCCAGAAAGGATCGCAGCTCCTTGCCCGTGCCGCGCACCACGATCTTGTTGCCGGCGCGTTCGAGGGTGTCGCGCGCGAAGTCGCCCGCGTGCGGCAGGTGGCACCCGGAGCAGCGTTGTTCATAGAGCGCGTGCGGATCGATGGTTTGGGCCTGCGCCGCCGGGCCGCCGATCAGCGCTAGGACAAGCAAAAAGAAGAGGACGGCTGAAGATGTAACGGCCACGGTTTCGATACCAAGGGCAATTGATCAAGATCCATTGTGGCGTGATATCCAGGCTTCCGGCAAGGAGTTTGGGATGAGGGGACGCGTGAGCAGCGGAGACTGGGTTGCGGGTTCGTTCTTATTCCACAAACATCAATCCAAAATGTTGTACCGGACGGCAATCCACCAGACCTGGGTCACCAAGGCAAGGGCGACGAAGGCGATGTGGTAGCGCCTGTCGCCGATGGGGATCGCGATCAGGGCCAACAGGATCAGTACGCCGTGCCGGATGGGATAGGCGATGCCGAGGGATCGGAAGTGGTCCATCCCCTTCAGCGCCGTGTCCACCAGGTCGACCGCCAGTAGAGCGATAAGCGCTCCGAAGAACCAAGGCCGGCGATCATGGAAATACGCCGCGAAGTCTGCGTACCCGTCGAGCCGTTCGGGGAACAGGATGGCGGCGGTGAAGAAATACAGCGCGGCGTAGAAGATCACGAAAGCATAGGTCTCGAAAGTCCAGTGGCTAACGTGTGCGAGAGAGAACTCGAACCACCAGAAATGAACGATCATCAGCAGCAGCACGAGCGACCAGGCGATGTGGACGCCGTAAGCGCGCCGCCGCTCCGGCGCTTGCGCGAAATGCGCAAGCCCGGTAAGCACCCGCGCGATGGCGAGGCCGGTGACAACACCGATGATGATCCGGACGTGTAAGAAGGCAGCCGGATCGGGGGTCGTGTGCTCCAAGCTCTTATGCCGGCTACTGTGCCGCGCCGAAATACTTCGTACGCAGCTCCTCTATCAGCCCGGCCTCCTCGGCGCCAAGAAGCACGATCGTCAACGGCCGCGTGAGCGGACTGCCGTTTGCAACGCCGAATCCGTACTTGTCCGGCTCGAAGATGTCTCCCACCGTCGCAACATCGCGTTCAGGGTTTTTGTGCGCGTAATAGTCGAGCACGGGCGCATCGCCGACGACGGCATCGATCTTCCCACCTATCAGCGCCTCGGTCGCGGCGTCCATGTTCGGGAACGTCACCGTTCTCAGCCCGGTCTCCGTCGTGAACTCCTCGGCGGTGCTGCCGTCCAGGACGCCGATTGACTTACCCGGGAGGTCGGAGAGACCGCTGATGCGGTCGATCAGGGCGATCGTCGTCATCACGCTCGTCACCGTGGACGTGACATAGGCCAGCACCGCGACGCCGCAGACCAGCCACAGCGCCGCCCAGATGCGCCCAACCCATCCGAATAGTTTCGTGCGCGACGGCGGCTTGCCGGACGTTGCGACCGACATAACCGTGTAGAAGCTCTCGGCCACGCCATCGCGCCATCGCTTGGGAAAGGCCGGGTCGAACCGGCGATCGAACAGGGTGAGAAGCAGCGTGGCGGCGAAGACGATACCGGCGATCCAGGCGTAAATGCGCAAATGACCGGTATCCGCCAGGCCTTGCAAGACGCTGTCGAACCCGATCCGAGGTACGTCGCTGATCATGATCTGAAGACCGGCATCGTACCAGGGGTGCGTGAAGTCTATACGCTCGGCGCGTTTCTTGGTGACGGTCAGGTTTGTCACCGCGACATCGATTTCTCCCGTGCTCGCGGCGTCGACCAGAGCGCGAACCGTGGGATACTCGACGAATTCGGTCTCGACCCCGTGTTCCGCGGCGAGAGTGTTCCACAGGTCGATTGCCATGCCCGAATATCCGTCATCCGCCGGCATGACGAAGGGCGGGCTGATATGTACACCGGCCCTGAGGGTTTTGGCTGGCTCCGGCGGAGCGGAAGGCGTGTCTTGGGCGAACGCCGGCGCGAGGACGGCGCCTTGCAAGAGCAGCATGGTCAGGATACGGACGAACCACCGGCAGGGAAGCAGGCCGAGCGAGCGTTTCATTCGGTGAGATCCCATCGAGTGTTGCGCTATTGACCGCCGCACGAGAGATCTCCCTCTTCACAGGTGAGTTGTCCCGCCAGCCGGCTGTTCTGCTCGCGCGTCAGATCTTCGCGACATACCGAAATCACCATAGCCTGAACGCTGCCGTCCTCGGTTCCCGCGCTTTCGAAGGCGCATTGAGCGTCGCGGTAGGCGATCCAGGCGCGCTGAGCGGATCTCAGGTTCGCCAATCCCGGCTCCGTGACCTTCTGCGTCAGAGCTTTATAGGTGATATTCAGCTCGGCATCCGCCGCCTTAAAGCTGCGCTCCGCACACACGGTCATCGCCGCTTGGGTGGTGGCGTTCGCGCAGTCGACGCTTTGAGCGTTCGCCGCGCTGAGCATGAACCCGAACATCGCCAACGTCGCAAACAGGATCTTCATCGCGTTCGTCCTTCTCGGTTGGAAAAAGGAGACCAACCGGGGCGTTACCTTTTTCCGATGACGGGCCTCCCCTGAGCCGCCGCCGGCCGGTCAGTATCCCTTGGGTGCGTAGCTGCAGTCCTCGCGCAACTTGCCGTCGGAACACTTCGTCATGTTCGCCGTACCAGGATCGCCACCGTATGTCTGCTTGTAGGTTGGCGTGTTCGCATGTTTTTTATTGCTCTGGTGGTGCTCCGACTGATGATGTCCCGACTGGCTGTGTGCCGGTTGGCTATGTCCCGACTGGTGATGTGATTTCGGTGCTTCTTCATAAACGGTGCAGGCGCCGAGCGCGAGCACCGCTAAACAAACGGTTATCGCCTTAAAATTAATAACGTTTTCTCCCTATAGGATGTTTCGAAGGGTACCGAGCAGGCAACATGAATATAACGGAATGAAGATCAATTCGTTCCGACCTCGCTCGGCGGTTTCGCTGCAGGGTCGTGCCAACCAAGCCGGCGGACCTGACGATTTCGCCGGCGGGCCCGCCTACTTCGTCGTGTAGCCGCCATTGACCAGGATCGTCTGGCCGGTCATCCA
>CAKZLS010000489.1 GCA_937127205.1 uncultured Rhodospirillales bacterium | reverse complement strand
GTCCCAATTCTGCGCGATAGGGACGGCACGGCATTCGCTCGGAGCTTCAAACCCGGATCGGCCATAACAGTGACCAACGATGGATCGACGATTCGGCTGCTGCTTCCGTCCCTCACGGGCGCACTTCTGTCTCGAATCGACAATAAGCGAAACCTCGGTGAGATCTATGCGGATTTGTCCCGAACCCGGTCTGATGTGGACCGGGGTTCTTTTCTGAAGAATTTTGCCGCGCTGTTCGATGCGTTCAACGGCGTCGGCAAGATGTACTGTCGCTCACCAAAGAGTGGCGGTCCGTCAGCTCCCGAGGCGTAAACGAGATGGGCGGAAAGAACTCCTCCGATCACCACCATCTGGCTCAAGGCTATTTTGCAATACGCTCAATGGTCGCCGACGTACTGTATCCCGGTTCCACGTTGGCTAGGAGGACTTGCCCTCCATACTCCTGGACAACATCGGCCCCGACGATTTGATCGATCCGATAGTCGGCGCCTTTGATCAAGACGTCGGGGCGCAAGATTTTGATCAGTTCAAGCGGCGTATCATCGGCAAACATGACAACGACATCAACGCTCGCGAGTGAGGCGAGGACCGTAGCCCGCGCCGCTTCCGATTGAAAAGGCCGACTCGGTCCTTTGAGGCGAGCCACCGAACCATCGTTGTTGAGGCCGACCACCAAACGATCACAGGCCGATTTGGCCTGCGCCAACAGCGATACATGACCTGGATGCAAAAGATCGAAGCACCCATTCGTAAAACCGATCTTCATTCCTTGCCGGCGCCAGATATCGATCCGGTCTCGGGCGGGCCCAAGCGCCAGGAGTTTCGACTCCGCGCGCGCCAGATCCTGGCGATGAAGCGTTTGTATGAGCTCGGAAGCATGCACGACCGCCGTGCCGACCTTGCCGACCACGATGCCCGCCGCCACGTTGGCGAGTTCCGCAGCCTGATGGACGGACGCGCCCGCGGCCATTGCCGCGGCCGCCGTGGCTACCGCCGTGTCTCCCGCGCCCGACACGTCGAAGACGTCCCTCGCAATGGTCGCCATTCTCGCCGTCGTTCCATCTCGGCTTGCCAGGACCATTCCATCTTTACCCAAGGTGACGATCACTGCTCCAAAGCCGAACATTTCGGCAAGATCCTTGGCCGCACCGATTTCTTCGCCGGGAGCGAGCGGTTTTCCGACGGCCTCCTCGAGTTCTTTTCTATTCGGAGTGACAATGTCCGCCCCCCGATAACGGTCATAGTCCGGGCCCTTGGGGTCGATGATAACAAGCCTGTCGGCATGGCGGGCGGCGGTGATGAGATCGCTCGCCATCCGGCCATTTACCGCCCCTTTTGCATAGTCGGAGATCAAAAGTACGCCGTGGTCGGGCATCATCTCGGTGGCAGTGGTGAGGATTTTGTGCCGGGATGGTGTGGGTAGGGAGTCAACGCTCTCCCAATCACAGCGCAGCATCTGTTGGTTGCCTGCCATAAAGCGGGTCTTGAGGGTGGTTTTCCTTCCGGAGACTTTTGTGACAGACACATTGGCGCTACCGCATTCAGCAAGCAGCGCCTCTGTATCGTCCGCCGCAGCGTCGTCGCCTACTACTGTAACGATGGAGGCTTGAACGCCGAGCGCTACCAAGTTGCGAAGCACGTTGCCAGCCCCGCCCAATGCCTTCGTCTCGCCGTCAACACGCAGGATCGGAACGGGCGACTCAGGAGAAATACGCTCTACCGCTCCGTAAACGTAGCGATCCAGCATTATATCGCCCACGCACAGAACCGCTTTGCCGGAGAGCGACTCTATCAGTGGTATCAGCGTGGAACTCTCGATCATTTCGGTCCCAAGTCCGTTTCCAACTCAAGCCAATACAGCGGCAACAGAGTTGGGTGCGATAGGCGAACTTAACGGAAAATAGTCACGCCCAACGGTTCCCGCGCAACGTTGCCCAGCGAGAACCGGG
This sequence comes from uncultured Rhodospirillales bacterium, assembly GCA_937127205.1. Lineage (GTDB taxonomy): Bacteria > Pseudomonadota > Alphaproteobacteria > Rhodospirillales > Defluviicoccaceae > CAKZLS01. The sequence goes on along the minus strand of CAKZLS010000489.1, from coordinate 3,383 downwards.
GAGCGTAGCTGAGTAAGCAACGAACCGTGCAGGATTGTAACCTGAGAAAGCTATCTCGAGTAGTACTCGATCACCAGGTTCGGCTCCATCTGGACCGGATAAGGAACGTCTGCGAATTGCGGCGCGCGGATAAACGTACCCTTTAACTTGTCATGATCGACGGAGAGATAGTCAGGGACATCACGCTCTCCCGACTGAGTAGCTTCGATCACCATCGCAATGTCTCTGGATCGATTCCGTACTTCGACAACATCGCCGTCTCGGACCAAGAACGATGGAATGTTGACTCGCCGTCCATTGACTTTGACGTGGCCGTGATTGACGAATTGCCGAGCCGAAAACACGGTCGGAACGAACTTCATGCGGTAAACCACGGCGTCGAGACGTCGTTCCAGAATACCAATCAAATTTTCCGAGGTGTCTCCGCTCCGCCGAACCGCTTCCACGTAATACCGGTGAAATTGCTTTTCACTGATATTCCCGTAGTAGCCTTTGAGTTTTTGTTTCGCCATCAGCTGCGTGCCGTAGTCCGTCGGCTTGCGGCGGCGTTGGCCATGCACCCCGGGGCCATATTCTCGAGCGTTAATGGGGCTCTTGGGTCTTCCCCACAAATTCACGCCCAGGCGTCGGTTGATCTTGTATTTGGATTTAAGCCGCTTTGTCATCGTTTATGGTCTCTCATGATCTGATATTTGTGTTGTTGTCCCGGTAGGCTCTTTCGAGCGGGGATTGCATCCCGCGTTCCCAGGAATGGCCGCGAAGTATAAGAATACGGACGCGGATGTCAAAGCTCGTGGCGCTGGATGGGGGCCGAACGTCTAGAAAGGCTCGAGTTCGGTATCCCAGTAAAGGAAGTCCCGCCAACTCTCATGCAGGTGATTGGGAGGAAAAGCACGGCCATTCTTTTGAAGCTCATGCGCACTCGGCTCGTACGGGAAGCGCAAGGGATACATGCCGGACTCTGCTGGGAGCTTATGTGCCTTGCTGAGGTTGCAGGGTTCACAAGCCGCAACGACATTGGTCCAAACCGTCTTGCCGCCGGCGACTCGCGGAACAACGTGGTCAAAAGTCAGGTGTTCGGCCGCCAATTGTTCCCCGCAGTACTGACACGCAAACGCATCCCGTAGAAACACGTTAAATCGCGTAAAGGCAGGTCGACGAGAGGTTGGAACATACTGCTTCAGAGCGATCACACTGGGTAACCGCATGGCGTGACTGGGTGACCTGACCAGCCGCTCATACTCCGAAACGACGTTGACACGGCTGAGAAAAACAGCCTTTACCGCATCCTGCCAGCACCACAGCGAAAGCGGAAAGTAGTTCAAAGGTCGAAAGTCTGCATTAAGAACCAAAGCCGGGAAGTTGTTCATGGTTGTCCCGCAACATTCATTCCCCTGATTGCAAAAGCACCGTACTACATATAGTGCGAATTCGCCAAACACTCACTGTGTTAAGATTTCTTTAAGTGATTGTCCAAGTTTAGGATTTGGGAAATTCTCGGTTTCGAGAGCGCCGTTCTCCCCTCCAGCCAGACCGGTCGCCACATATTATAGATAAGATTGACCATGCCGGTTTTGGCTCGCGCTCGAGCTTGTTCTTGATTTTTATATGTCGCTGATCCACAACTGCGTCGAATTTTTAGAGGAACACGGGAAAACTTCCGAGGCGAGCAGGTCGACAAGAGTTCGGGGCTTTGCTAAAGATCCCTTGATCGGTGCGGGCGCATAGCTCAGTTGGTAGAGCAGCTGACTCTTAATCAGCGGGTCCAAGGTTCGAGTCCTTGTGCGCCCACCACTTTTTCGGCTACTTAAATCCTTGCCGGATACCCCGACAGGCCATCACAACGGGTTCTTCCTAGACACCATTGGTATGATTACGAACTGGCACGCCACGAGTTCCTCGACTTGGAAGCTTGGATCAGATGCCGTGTCGGCTCGATACCCAGTTTATGGGTTCACGATTTAATGGCTCTTGCCGGCACCGGCTTCGTACTGATCGATGGCATCGCACATGGCTTCAGCAGCCCGAAGTTCACGCTCGGCACCAATTCTGACACCAAAAGTGTCAGCAACCAGCAGTGAGTCGTGCGCGCGCTTCAAACGCTCTTCGGCGTCATCGCGCGTAATCTCGTCCACCCGCATCGCCTCTTCCGCGAGCACGGTACACCTCTCGCCCGTTACTTCCGCGAAACCTTCTTCGACGAATATCTGGTCTAACACCTTGAGGTCCTTATCACGGATCTCGATCGTGCCCGGCCTCAGCGTAGACAACAGCGGAGCATGGCCTGGCAACACACCGAAATTTCCGTCGCCGCCAGGGAGAACCACCAATTCCGATTGCTGAGAAATCATCTGGTGCGCGGGGGTTACGATCTCGAACAGAAATGTATCCGCCATCAATCCAAGCTCCTTACAGCCGCTTTAGGCCGCTTCCTCAGACATCCGTTTCGCTTTCTCGACGGCGTCCTCGATGGTGCCGACCATGTAGAACGCGGCTTCCGGCAAATGATCGTACTCACCGGCGACGATGGCTTTGAACGCCTTGATATTATCCTCCAAGTTCACGAACACACCCGACATGCCGGTGAATACCTCCGCCACATGGAAGGGCTGGCTCAGGAACCTCTGGATCTTTCGCGCTCGAGCAACCGTCAGCTTGTCTTCTTCGGACAACTCATCCATTCCGAGAATGGCGATGATGTCTTGAAGTGATTTATAGGATTGCAGCGTTTCCTGTACTTGGCGAGCAACCGTGTAATGTTCTTCGCCGACGACCCGAGGATCAAGCACGCGAGATGTCGAATCCAGTGGGTCCACCGCGGGATAGATTCCGAGTTCCGCAATTTGGCGGCTCAGCACTGAAGTGGCGTCCCAGTGCGCGAACGCCGTCGCTGGCGCGGGGTCGGTGAGGTCATCCGCCGGCACATAGATCGCCTGCACCGACGTGATGGAGCCCTTTTTGGTCGACGTAATGCGCTCCTGAAGAGCACCCATGTCGGTGGAGAGAGTCGGTTGGTACCCCACGGCGGAAGGGATGCGGCCTAGAAGCGCGGAGACTTCGGAACCGGCCTGAGTAAACCGGAAAATGTTGTCCACGAAGAACAGCACGTCCTGGCCTTCCTCGTCGCGGAAATATTCCGCGGCCGTCAAACCGGACAGGGCGACCCGGGATCGCGCGCCCGGCGGCTCGTTCATTTGGCCATAAACGAGCGCCGCCTTGGAACCATCGCCGTCCAGCTTGATGACGCCAGATTCGATCATTTCATGGTAAAGATCGTTGCCTTCGCGGGTTCGTTCTCCGACCCCGGCGAACACGGAATAACCGCCGTGCGCCTTCGCGATGTTATTGATCAACTCCATGATCATAACGGTTTTGCCGACGCC
>CAKZLS010000488.1 GCA_937127205.1 uncultured Rhodospirillales bacterium | reverse complement strand
CCCCCAGGAGCCGCTACGGTCGGCCGGACGAATTCCGCAACTTCGTCGATCGCTGCCACCAAGCCGGCATCGGCGTCATCAACGACTGGGTGCCGGGACACTTTCCCACCGATCCGCAAGGGCTTGGTTATTTCGACGGCTCAAACCTGTACGAGCATGCCGACCCCCGCCAGGGGAAGCACATGGATTGGAATACCCTCATCTTCAACTATGGGCGTGTGGAGGTTGCCGACTTTCTACTCAACAACGCGCTGTTCTGGATCGAGGAGTTTCACGTAGATGGGCTGCGGGTCGACGCCGTGGCCTCCATGCTCTATCTCGATTACAGCCGCAAGCAGGGTGAGTGGATTCCCAACGAGCACGGCGGCAACGAAAATATCGAGGCCATTTCTTTTCTGCGGCGGACCAACGAACACCTCTACCAGCAGTTCCCCGGCGTCTCCACCATCGCCGAGGAGTCCACGTCGTGGCCCATGGTGTCGCGGCCCACGTACCTCGGCGGGCTCGGTTTCGGCTACAAGTGGAACATGGGCTGGATGCACGATTCTCTGAGCTATATCAGCCTGGATCCGGTGTTCCGCAAATACCACCACGACCAGCTCACCTTCTGCCTGTCCTATGCCTTCGCCGAGAATTTTGTTCTGCCCATCAGTCACGACGAGGTGGTCCACGGCAAGGGCTCGTTGATCGGCAAGATGCCGGGCGACCGTTGGCAAAAATTCGCCAACCTCCGCGCCTACCTGGCGTTCATGTACACCCATCCCGGCAAGAAGCTTTTGTTCATGGGCTGTGAATTCGGCCAGGAGCGGGAATGGAATCACGACATCGGGTTGGACTGGGACCTGCTCGAGGATCCGGCCCACGGCGGATTGCAGAGCCTGGTGCGCGATCTCAACCATCTGTACCGCCGGTTGCCGGCGCTTTACGAGCGCGACTGCGAGCCCGAAGGGTTCGAATGGATCGACACCACCGACTGGGAAAAGAGCGTCATCTCGTTCATGCGCAAGGGCGCCGATTGGCGGGATTTCGCCGTCGTTGTCTGCAACTTCACGCCGGTGGTCCGGGAAGGTTACCGCGTTGGCGTTCCCCAGCCGGGCGCGTACTCGGAAGTGTTCAATACCGATTCCGAACTTTACGGCGGCAGCAATGTGGGCAACGCCGGCGAGGTGATGGCCGAGCACTTCGAATGCCACGGCCGCGCCCATTCGATCGTCCTGAATGTGCCCCCACTTGCTACCGTGATCCTGACCCCGAAACGGCTTTGATGGGCATAACCATCACAATGACGCCCTGTCGCTAAGCGTCGGTATCAAGCCGACGCCTCGACGCGGGCCTTCCCGGCGGTTATTTCGGGGGTTTCCGGCTGCAGGTCGGCGACGTGTTCCTTCATCCACTCCAAGGCCGTCTCGTTG
>CAKZLS010000487.1 GCA_937127205.1 uncultured Rhodospirillales bacterium | reverse complement strand
CGATTCTCGATTGACCGAATGCTGTCATGAGCATTAATCGCGCGGCAAAAATTATTGTCGTCGTCCTGCCTTGGATTTTGTTCTTTCCCGTCGAATTACTTGCCTGCACTTTAAAAGTTAGAGCGACATTTCCCGAATTTATGTGGTATCGCAGGCTCAATATTGGATTCTTGACGTAATGCGAAGATCATTCTTAATCAAGAGGATACACCCACAATGACGGATGCGGCGACCAGCACCCCACGCTTGCACGTGGCCGGAGTGATGGACGCCGAAGAGGCGGAGACTCTCATCGATTGCGGGGTCGGGCATCTTGGGTTCCCATTGGTGCTGGGTCATCACCAGGAGGATCTGAGTGTGGACGCGGCGGCTGCCATCGTTTCCCGGTTGGCGGATCGTGCCAAGTTCTTTCTTATAACCTACCTGAATACGGCCGACGACGTTGTCGCACTTTGCCGCACACTGGGCGTGCACATGGTCCAACTGCACGCCGACGTGGTGTATGCCGAGATGCGCCGGCTGCGCCAGCTAGCCCCAAAAATGAAGATTTTCAAAAGCCTCGTCGTCCGTGGTGACAATTTCGATGCGCTTGCCCGCGAGGCGGATGGTTTCGCTCCGTGGGTGGATGGTTACATCACCGACACTTTCGATCCCGAGACCGGCGCCACCGGCGCTACCGGCAAAACGCACGACTGGTCGGTCAGCCGCTATCTCGTGCGGGCATCGCCGAGGCCGGTGATCCTTGCGGGTGGGCTCAACCCGGACAATGTCCGGGAGGCGATTCGTATCGTGCGTCCCTCGGGTATCGATGTACATACGGGAATTGAGGGTTCTGACGGTCGTAAGCGCCGCGATCTGATTGAACGGTTTGTCGCCGAGGCCCGAGCTGGTTTTGCTGCGGTAGAGGTCTGACTTAAGCGGCTTGTGGCGGCCCCTTGAGTTCGACTGTGTTTCCTTCGGGGTCTTCGATGTAGATAGAGGGGCCGTCGCCGAGGGCGCCGTAGCGCGTGACCTCGTCGCCGACCTCGATACCGTGATTGCTAAGGTGGGTGCCGATGACATCGGAGTCCCACGGCACCACCTGCACGCAGAAATGGTCCATGTTGCGGGTGGCCGGGGCGGGCTCCTTGTCTCCTTCTCTTCCGAGCGCTCCGGCCACGTCCACGAGATCGATCAATGACCGACCGGCGCGAAGTTGGACCAGTCCTATGTTGCTCTTGCGTCTTTCCTCAAGGCAGCCGAGCACATCGCGGTAGAATCTGACCATGGTCTCAAGGTTCTTGGCCCGGATGACCACATGATCGATGGCGTCAATGGTGATTGGATGTTCTTCCGCCAAAATGTCCTCGCGAATGTTCGAGCGCGGGTCGAAGCCGGGCTGACGCCACCAGAATGTGTGTGCATTTCCGCTAAAACGGCAGCCTCATTTCCATCAAACATAGCACCCTGCGGGGAACCGTGTTAAGCGGCACTGCGATCCCGCAGCGTCTACAGTCTTTTCGTCGAGGTTGCGTATGTCTCCGATACCCGGATACCGGCCGCCAAAGGTTGCCGTCGGTCTCGACAGGCCAAGCATGTTTCGCTACCTGCGCACGGTGGTGAAAAACCCTGTCGCTGGAATTCCTGCATCCGCTTATCGTGAACCGATCGCGCTTGGAGTGTTGCCGATCGCCACCATGGCTTACGCCACCGGACCGGACCTGCTGGAGGAAATTCTCGTCAAGCGACCGGCGGATTTCCCGAAATCGCGTGTCGATAGCCGTTTGCTGAAGCCGGGTCTCGGCGACAGCCTGTTTACTGCCGAGGGCGAGGATTGGCGCTGGAAGCGGCGTCTTATCGCGCCTTACTTCTCGCCGACGGCGCTCGCCCGTTCGGTTCCCGACATGGTCGCGCCGTTTCACGCCGTCGCGGCGGACTGGCGGACCTTGGGGTCGGAGGTGCCGGTCGACGTCGCCCGGGCGATGACGTCGGCGACTTTTCAGGTAATCAGCCGAACGCTTTTCTCAAACGAAGACGAGATCGACTTTACTCGTCTGTCGAAGGCGATCGATGCCTACCTCGAACCCAGTTCCTGGGTGATCGGGCTCGCCAGCCTTAACGTACCCGCTTGGGTGCCCC
>CAKZLS010000486.1 GCA_937127205.1 uncultured Rhodospirillales bacterium | reverse complement strand
AGCAGGAATGCGGCGAACGCGGTCGTGCACGCGGTGACGCCGGAGCCGCAGCTGGACACGATGGGCTTATTCAGGTCCACGCCGGTTTCCGCGAAGATGGCAGCGATCTCGTCCGCCGATTGCCACATGCCATGTCGTTCCATACTCATAAAGTCGCTGAACGGAATGTTGAGACTGCCGGGGATATGGCCAAGGCGCTGGGCTGGCCGCGGCTCGGGATCCAGTCCCAAAAAACGGCTGGGGCCCCGGTTGTCGATTACCTGCTCGCTCGCCGTTTCCAGATTGGCGATCATATCGGCGGCGCTTCGAACCAGGGAGCCATCGTATCCCGCCTGATAGCGACCTTCGCCCGGTCGAGCCGGCCCATCATCCACCGGCCGGCCCTCTGCCATCCATTTGTCGAGCCCGCCGTCGAGCACCGCCACGTCGTCATGGCCGAACACCCGGAATGTCCACCATACCCGCGCTGCGGCGGCAGAGCCCGGAGCGTCATAAACGATCACCGTGTCGCTGTTGCCGACGCCAAGCGCCGCAACAGTATCGGCGAAGATTTCCGGTGAAGGCAGCATATGCGGCAAGTCGGTGTTCGGGTCGCGAAGCCCATCCACGTCAAAAAACGCGGCACCGGGAATGTGACGCTCGCGGTATTCGGCGTGGGCATCGCGACCGGTGGTCGGAACATGGAAGCTGCCATCGAGAATGCGGATACCCGGATCGCTTAGGTGTTCGGCCAACCATTGGGTGGACTTGAGAGCGCGCGGATTTGCGTAGTCCATGGGTGTTACTCCAGCCAGTCGGGGACGGGCAGGCCTTTTTCTCGAAGGAACGCGGGATTGAACAGCTTGCTTTGATATCGGGTGCCGTAGTCGCACAGAATGGTCACGATGGTGTGACCGGGCCCCATGTCCTCGGCCAGACGAATGGCTCCCGCAACGTTGATGCCGCTTGAGCTTCCCACACACAAGCCTTCATGTTTGAGCAGATCGAAGGCGACGGGCAATGCCTCCTCGTCGCGGATCTGATAGGCCGCATCGACCGGCGCGCCTTCGAGGTTGGCGGTGATACGGCCCTGACCGATGCCCTCGCTGATGGATTCGCCTTCGGCTTTCAGTTCGCCATGTTTGTAGAAGTTATAGAGTGCCGCGCCCATGGGGTCGGCGATGCCGATCTGGATCTTTGGGTTCCGTTCCTTCAAGTAAAGTCCGATTCCGGCAAGCGTGCCGCCCGTCCCCACAGCGCAGATGAAGCCGTCGACCTTGCCGTCGGTCTGACGCCAGATTTCGGGGCCGGTGGTTTCCATGTGACCCTTGCGGTTCGCCGTATTGTCGAACTGGTTGGCCCAGATCGCGCCGTTCGGCTCCTTTTCAGCGAGTTCCTCGGCCAGGCGTCCCGAAATCTTGACGTAGTTGTTCGGGTCCCTGTACGGAACCGCGGGCACCTCGCGGACCTCGGCGCCGCACAGCCGCAGCATGTCCTTCTTTTCCTGGCTTTGCGTTTCGGGAATGACGATGACCGTACGGAAACCCATAGCGTTGCCCACCAGCGCCAAGCCAATCCCGGTGTTTCCCGCCGTTCCCTCGACGATCACGCCCCCGGGCTTCAATGCGCCGCGCTCGACGGCGTCGCGAATGATAAACAGGGCGGCGCGGTCCTTGACCGAGCTGCCGGGGTTGAGAAATTCCGCTTTCGCCAGAATTTCGCAGCCCGTCTGCTCGGATGCCCGGGCGAGCCGGACGAGGGGCGTGTTGCCAATGGTACCGATGAAGCCGTCGCGAATGTCCATGATCTCGCCAGCAATGGTTTAGAAGAGGGTTGAAAACCGTGCACAGTAACCGGGACCATATGGGGGGATCAAGGCGCGGGTAGGCGGCTACGGTGTATCTTTTCCGCGCCACTTCCGCCGAAATTCTTTGTAGCGAAGCCGAAACCACTGCAGCGCGACGATAGCGGTCGCGTTGACGAAACGGCCATCGTCGAGCCAATCAAAAACCTCCGAAGACGGAACGGCGCTGACACGAATGTCCTCATGTTCGTGATCGAGGCCGTGCACGCCGCCGACATGAGACGCGTCCACCCGACCGCAATAGACGGTAATGGACTCGCTGCAGACGCCCGGCGTGACCAGGAACTGGCAAGCAAATTCCAGTTCCCGGACTTCGCATCCGGCCTCCTCGAGCGCTTCGCGGCGGGCCACCTCTTCGGGTTGTTCGCCATCGTCGATGATTCCGGCGACGATCTCCCAGAGCCAGGGCGTGCGCTCCATGGTGACGCAAGGCGCGGCGAGAGCCACAAGAGCGCCGATGCGAAATTGCTCGATCAGGACCAACTCATCACGATCCGGATCGAACAGCACCACCGCCGCGGCGTGGCCGCGTTCCAGCACCTCACGCCGCATGGGCTCGCTCCAGCCTCCGGCGAACAGGCGGTGGCGGAGCCGGTACGTTTCGATCCGATAGTAACCTTTGAACGGAACGTCGTTTTCGAGGATTTCCACGTCTTCCGGTGTCATTGCGGCCTCGCTGATTGTGATCGACACGGTTTGTCCCAGAAACAGGGACAGGGCGCAACCGAACGGTCGGGAGAGGCGGCTTATGGCGTTGGCGGCGTCGTTCGATAGCTGGGAAACGGTCACTGAATCAGGGATAAAATACCTATCCAAATTGGGGGGTTTGACAACCAAATAAGGAGTTACAATGCACGTTAAAGTTGTTTTAGTTGATGGATACATCGTCGCGGATCGCTTCCCCGCGACCGAACGCTTTAAGCTTGCATTGCCTGGAGAAGACAGTGGCCAATTATACTCCCTATCAGTCCGAGGACAGTGGTCGCAGGACCAATCCCTACAGCACCGACATCATCGCTCCTCCGGGTTATGAAAATACGGAGATCGGATTCGGTGTTATCATGACGTCGACCGACGACGCCGACCTTATTAAAACCGGCGGCGGGACCGACGACATCTGCTCCGGAGGTGGCGACGACAAGGTTATCGCCGGCGGCGACGGCGACGAAGTCGACGGCGGCGACGGTAACGACTGGATCTCCGGCGACGACGAGATCTTTGAGAACCCCGAAACCGACGGCGCCGATATCATTCGCGCCGGCTCTGGCGGCGATACCGTTATGGGTCAGGGCAATGACGACCAGATCTGGGGCGAAAGCGGCGACGACCTCGTGTACGGCGGCACGGTCGCCGACTACATCAATGGCGGCGGCCAGAACGACACCCTTAACGGCGGCGACGATGACGACGAGATCTTTGGCGGCAGCGGTGCCGATAAGATGGACGGCGGGTTCGGCGAAGACACCATGTCCGGTGGCGACGACGATGACGAGATGACCGGTGGCGATGGCGATGACCAAATGAGTGGCAACGCCGGCAAAGACACCATGGATGGCGAGAGCAGCGACGACACGATGTCCGGCGGTTCCGGCAACGATAAGCTGACCGGCGGCTGGGGCGCGGATTGCATCAAAGGCGACGGTGGCGATGACACCATCTGGGGTGACGACGGCGACGACGAGATGGCTTTCGTCGACGGCGCCGACATCTTGATCGGCGGCGAAGGGAACGATGAAATCCATGGCGAAGGCGGCAGCGACGAGATCGCCGGCAACGCGGGCAACGACGTCATATATGGCGGTTCGGGCGATGACCTTATCGTTCCCGGGGCGGGCAACGACACCATGTATGGCGGCACCGGCTCGGACACCTTCGAGTTCCATC
>CAKZLS010000485.1 GCA_937127205.1 uncultured Rhodospirillales bacterium | reverse complement strand
ACGATGTTGATGACGTCGTTGTTCGGCAAGCGTGTTGGGACCGACGAGTTCGGAAACCGTTACTATTCGAGTAAGCGACTGGGGCGTTACGGACGCGAGCGCCGTTGGGTGGTGTTCAAGGGCAAGACCGAGGCCACCAAGGTGCCGCCGGAGTGGCATGCGTGGCTGCATCACATGAGCGAAGAGCCGCTGACCGAAGATGCGGCAGTTCGACGCCCCTGGCAGCGCGAGCATCTGCCCAACCTATCAGGAACCAAGTACGCCTACCGCCCGGAAGGTCACGACCTGAGCGGCGGAAAACGGGCTCAAGCAACAGGTGATTATGAAGCTTGGACTCCCGAATGACCACGGTGGCGGTTGCCATGGTGGACCCGGGCGAGGTGTGCGTCGGCGGGGAGCTCATTCGCGATGACGCGTGAAAAGAAAGAGGTCATTTCCGGCGGCGTCGCCATTATCGCTTTCATGGCGATTATGGGTCTTTTCTATAGCGGCCAGCATCAACGGGCGACGGCCGGACTGACGGAATATACCATATACGCCACGTTCAACCGCATCGACGGCCTGGACGTCGGCACCGAAGTCCGCCTGAGCGGCATTCCCATCGGATCCGTGGAAGACGTGGCGCTTACTTCCAACTACCGGGCCCGCGTGACCATGCTCCTGCATCAAGGCGTCGGCCTGCCGGCCGATACGTCGGCGGCAATTCACACCGATGGGCTCTTCGGCTCGAAGTTCGTGACGCTGGATCCGGGCGGTGACGAGAATTTGCTCGAAAATGGCGATACCATCACGTTTACCCAGGATGCCGTGGTGGTCAGTGATTTGCTCGATCTGATCATTGCCGAAGGTAAGTCGCAGCGCGGCGAAACCGGCACGGAAGATCACGGATTAGGAGACAATTGATGCGCAGGAACGCTGTTGAGACCGTCTTGGGCGCCGTTGTGCTGATGGTTGCCGGACTGTTCGTATATTTCGCCTACAGCACGGCCGAAGTGCGCGCCAAGCCGGGGTACGCCGTTACGGCGTCGTTTCTCAACCTCGGCGGCCTGTCCAACGGCAGCGACGTGCGCATCAGCGGCGTCAAAGTGGGCACGGTAACCAGCCTGAGTCTGGACCCCGAAACTTTCGACGCGGTCATCACCATGAATGTGGGCAACGGCGTGGAGCTTCCCGAAGATACGGTAGCCTCCGTTTCCAGTTCCAGCCCGCTCGGCGGCAAGTACGTTCGGCTTAAGCCCGGCACGTCCAAGGAGTTGATCAAGCCGGGCGGTGCCGTTACGGAGACGCGCGCGTTCCGCTCGCTCGAGGACCAGGTGGGAGAAATCATCTTTCTCGCCACCAGCAAACCGGGCGCAAGTCAGTAAACGTCCATGGCCGAGGCACACCGCTGGGATCCCGAGGGATACGCAACCCACGCCGGCTTCGTGCCGGATGCGGGAGCTGCCGTCGTCGAGCACCTTGCGCCGAGGCCGGCGGAGAAGATCCTTGATCTCGGGTGCGGAGACGGCGTGCTCACCGAGGCGCTGGTCAAGGCCGGCGCCCATGTGGTCGGCGTGGATTCCAGTGCCGAAATGGTGGCGGCGGCTCGCAACCGTGGCGTTGATGCCCAGGTCATGGACGGCGTGGCCTTGAATTTCGTCGAGGAGTTCGACGCCGTGTTCAGCAACGCGGCGCTGCACTGGATGAAGGATTTAGCGTCGGTGATCGCAGGTGTTAACCGCGCGCTCAAACCTGGCGGCCGTTTCGTCGGCGAGATGGGCGGCGAAGGCAATGTGGCGACCATATCCCAGGCGCTCCGGGAGGCGATGGTGCGGCGGGGCGTCGATGGGCACAGCGTCGATCCATGGGTTTTCCCATCGCCCGAGGCGTTCGCTACCCTTCTGGAGTCCCAAGGGCTCCAGGTCGAGGCGGTGCAGCTTATCGACCGGCCAACGGTGTTGCCGGGCGACATCGAGGGCTGGCTGGAGACCTTCGCTGGCAGTTTCCTGCATCATCACCCGCTGTCGGAACATCCGGCGATCATCGCCGAGGTTCGCGAGGCCGTGCGGCCGCGATTGCAATCGGCCAATGGTGCCTGGGTCGCGGATTACGTTCGATTGCGCTTCATCGCCCACAAACCGGTTTCGCGGGCATAAAAATTCATCAACAGGCGCCAAACGACCTGGTCCTTGGCGCCAATAATGTTAAGAACGCCGACATGATTCGCCTTTTGATTCCTTCGCTCATGATTACCGTCGTGGCAAGTGTGCCGGCATCGGCCGAACCGTACCCGATCGCGGTCCTGCGCGGTCTCGACAAGGTCACGGCGCGGGTCACCACCCTCAACGCGCCGGTTGGAGAGCCGATCCGGTTCGGCGGTTTGGAGATTACCGCCCGGACGTGCGACAAGCGGCCCCCCGAAGAACCCCCGGAGTCGGCGGCCTTTCTCGAGATTACCGAAGTGCGGGAGAGCGAGCCCCGTGTTGATGTTTTCTCGGGTTGGATGTTTGCATCGAGCCCGGCGCTTTCGGCCATGGACCATCCGGTCTACGATGTCTGGGTGCTCGATTGTATCAGCAGCGTCTCAACCGACGAGTCAAGTTCTTCATCCAATAAATTGGAATAAAAACAACAACTTTGTCCTAAGGCGTCGTGCAGGCGGCGAAGATAGAGGGCGCCCGATATTTCTACTGCGCCAAATTGGCGGAGGTGGTCGGTGACGAACTGGGTGTCGAGCAGAACGAAATCACCCCGGTTGAGCAGGGCCACCAAGTAGACGAGGGCGATCTTGCTGGAGTCCGGTTCGCAGGAGAACATGCTCTCGCCAAAGAACACGCCGCCAAGCGCCATGCCATACAACCCGCCCACCAGCTCACCGTCGTGCCATGCTTCCACGCTGTGGGCATACCCAAGTTGGTGCAGCTGACAAAAGACACGGATGATCTGGTTGTTTATCCAGGTATCTGTGCGGTTGCCCCGGGGGCAGGCGCAAGCGTGAATCACCCGTTCGAAGTCGGTATCCACGCAAATCTGGTAGGGTTTCTGGCGGATTGTCTTCTTCAGCCGCCCGGGTACATGGAACTCGTCGAGTGGCAGGACGCCCCGCATCATCGGCGACACCCACTGCACATCGACAGCGTCGCGGTGCCGGGCCATGGGAAACACGCCAAGCGAATAGCCTTGAATGACCAGTTCCGGCGTCAACCTGTGTCTGGGAACCGACGGCCGTATATCACCCTCCCTTAACGTCACCCTTCAACAAATCGTTGGAGCCAGTGGACGTCGTACTCGCCGTCTCTGAACTCGGTAGCCTCTATTAGACGTTGGTGAAGCGGGATGGTGGTTTCAATACCGTCGATGACGAATTCTCGAAGAGCCCGGCGCAATCGCATCAGACAGGCCTCGCGGCTGGTGCCGCTGACGATCAACTTAGCGACCATGCTGTCGTAATAGCTCGGCACGGTGTATCCGGTGTATAGGGCCGAATCGATCCGCACGCCGAGGCCGCCGGGTGCGTGGTAATCCCTGACCCGTCCAGGCGAAGGGGCAAAGGTTTCGGGATTCTCGGCATTGATCCGGCATTCGACGGCGTGGCCGGAGAGTTTAACGTCCTCTTGGGTGAAGCCGAGCGGCGCGCCGGTGGCGACCCGTATCATTTCGCGCACCAGATCGAGGCCGCAGATGGACTCGGTGACCGGATGCTCCACCTGCAGACGGGTGTTCATCTCGATAAAATAGAACTCTCCCCCTTCGAACAGGAATTCGAAGGTGCCGACGCTGCGGTAGCCCATCTGCTTGGTGGCGTCCGCCGCCAGTTGGCCGATGAACTCGCGTTGTTGCTGGGTGAGCGCGGGAGAGGGCGCTTCCTCGATCACCTTCTGGTGGCGCCGCTGCATGGAGCAATCGCGCTCGCCCAGGTGCACCACATTGCCATGCAGATCGGCCAGCACCTGAACTTCGATGTGGCGGGGCTGCGCCAGGTACTTTTCCAGGTAAACCTCACCGTTGCCGAAGGCGGCCATGGCTTCCGCCCGTGCTGCCGACAAGGCTTCACCCAGCCCGGCCGGGGTCTCCACCACCTTCATGCCCCGCCCGCCGCCGCCGGCCGTGGCCTTGACCAGCACCGGATAGCCAATCTTTTCGGCGATGGGCCGAGCCTGGTCCTCCGATTCGACCGGCCCGCCGGATCCCGGCACCACGGGAATGCCCGCACCGGTGCAGAACTTGATGGCGGCGACTTTGTCGCCCATCAGCCGGATGTGGTCGGCGGAAGGACCGATGAAAGAAATGCCGTGCTCCTCGACCATGGCCGCGAAATCGGCGTTTTCCGAGAGAAACCCGTAACCAGGATGAATGGCGTCGGCGTTGCTGATGATGGCGGCCGAAAGGATCGCGGCCGCGTTGAGATAACTCTCGGAGGCCTGCGGCGGACCGATACAGATGGACTCATCTGCAAGTCTTACATGCATGGCGTCGGCGTCGGCGGTGGAGTGCACCGCCACCGATTGGACGCCCATCTCCCGGCAGGCGCGCAGGATCCGAAGGGCGATTTCGCCGCGGTTGGCGATCAGCACCTTATGAAAAACGGGGGGGTGGTCCACGGAACGCCCCCTATTCGACGATGATCAAGGGTTCCCCGTATTCCACCGGCATGCCGGCGCTGACGAAGATACGGGTGACGGTTCCGGGATGTTGGGCCTTGATGGGATTGAACACCTTCATCGCCTCGATCAGCACCAGCGTGTCTCCGGTGGAAACGGTGTCGCCCACCTTGACGAATTCGGGCTGTCCGGGCTCCGCGGACATGTAGATCACCCCCACCATCGGCGAGGCGATTAATCCCGGATGATCGAGGTCGGGGTCCGTCAGGGCCGCGCCGGCAGGCCCTTCGGCGAGACCGGAAACGGCCGGAGATGCCGGAGATGTAGGTGTATAGGCGGCCGCCGGGATGGCGGTCTTCGCCACCCGCACCCGCCAGTCGCCGTTGCCGTACTCGATCTCGGTTAAGCCGGTCTCATGGAGCAGATCGGCGAGGGCGCGCACGGCCTCGGCGTCCACCTTGGGTTTTTCACTCGGTTCGGTCATGAAGTACCTATCCGTCTAGTCGTGC
>CAKZLS010000484.1 GCA_937127205.1 uncultured Rhodospirillales bacterium | reverse complement strand
GTCATGCGGCGGGTTCGGCCTCTTGCAGTTCGCCGGTCGCTTCGTCGATCAACGTCCGCGCGGCGCTGTCCAGCAATTCGTCGATGGCGGAGCCGTGGACGGGCTCTTTGCCGACCTCCAGCAGGACCGGCACGGCAAGCGGCGAAACCCGCGTCAACGGGCGATGAACGATCTTGCCCTGGACGCGGCCGAGCATGTCGGCAAGGCGCTTGAGGTCGGTGAACCCGCGCGCCGCATCCTGCCAGGTGGCCTGGAGCAAAATGTGATCGGGCTCGTATTCTTTCAACACCTTGTAAATCAGATCCGAATTGAAGGTGACCTGCCGTCCGGTCTTCTGCTGTCCGGGGTGGCGGCGTTCGATCAGCCCGGCAATCACGGCGACGTTGCGGAAGGTCCGGCGCAGAACCGACGACTCCGCCATCCATTCCTCCAGGTCGTCGCCCAGCATATCCTGACTGAACAGGGTATCCATATCCGAGGCCGGGTTCAGACTCCAAATGGCGAGGACATAATCCGTCGCGACAAACCCGAGCGGTGAAAGGCCGACACGCTCCATCCGCCGGGTCAACAGCATCCCTAGCGTCTGGTGCGCGTTCCGCCCTTCGAAACAGTAGGCCACCAGGAATTGCTTGCCGGCCCGGGGAAACGTTTCCACCAGAAGATCCTGGTCTCCCGGCAGGACCGAGCGAAAGTGCTGCAGGTCCAGCCACTCCTTCACCGGCGCCGGCAATCCGTCCCAGGACCGCGGGTCGGCGAGCATGCCGCGGACCCGCGAGGCGAGATGGGTGGACAGCGGCAGGCGGCCGCCGGCATAGGCGGGTACTTTGGGTTCCGACCCGTGCGCGCGCGTGACCACTACCGATGTATCCCGGATGCCTTCGAAGCGCAGCGTTTCGCCGGAAAATATGAAGGTATCGCCCAACTCCAGGCCCTGGACGAAATATTCCTCGATGTGCCCGAGGACCCGTCCACGCTTGAGCTTCACGCGCATGGTCACGGCCTCGACGATGGTCCCGACGTTCATCCGGTAGAGCCGCGCGAATTGGCGGGATGCGACGGCGAAACCGCCGTCCTCGGTTCGTTGCAGCCGGTGATAGCGATCGTATCCGCCGAGCGCATAGCCGCCGTTCTCCACGTACCGCAGGGTCGCGTCGAACGTATCCCGGTCGAGGCCGGCGTACGGCACGGCCCGGCGCACCTCGGCGTATAAATCATCGGCGAGAAACGGCGCCGAGCAGGCCATGCCCATGATGTGCTGGGCGAGGACGTCGAGGCCGCCCTCGGAGGGCGGATCGCCGTCCAGCGTGCCGGCGCCGATGGCGTCGAGCGCTGCCCGGCATTCGAGCACCTCGAAGCGGTTCGCCGGGACCAGGAGCGCGCGGCTGGACCGGTCAAGACGGTGGCCCGAGCGGCCGATCCTCTGGATCAGCCGGCTGACGCCTTTGGGAGCGCCGATCTGAATGACCAGATCCACCGCCGCCCAGTCGACCCCCAGATCCAGTGACGACGTGGCGACGACGGCGCGCAGTGTCCCGTTCGCCATGGCCGCTTCCACCTTGCGCCGCTGTTCGGGCGCGAGAGAGCCGTGGTGGAGCGAGATGGCGAGGTTGTCGTCGTTGAGCCGCCACAGGTGCTGAAACACGATCTCGGCTTGTGCCCGGGTGTTGACGAAGACGATGGTGGTTTCGGCGCGCCGGATCTGCTCGTAGACCTCGGGGAGCGCATGGACCGCCATGTGCCCGGACCAAGGAAGACGCTCGCGGCTTTCCAGGATCGAGATCTGCGGGTCCATCCCGTCCGGCCCCTTGATCACGCGGACGGCCTCGGCATTTCCCTCGGGAGATATCCACTGGCGATACCGGTCCGGCCAGGCCACCGTCGCCGACAGGCCGACCCGCCGGCAGCCGGGCGCCAGCGTCGACAGCCGGGCGAGGCCCAGGGACAACAGCTCTCCGCGTTTGGTGTTGGCGAACGCATGGAGTTCGTCGACGATCACACAGCGGAGCGACGCGAAGAATTTCGAGGCGTCGCGTTGAGACAGCAGCAGCGCCAGAGATTCCGGCGTTGTCATCAGGAATTGCGGTGGCTTCCGGCGCTGACGCTGGCGCTTACCCGACGGCGTGTCGCCGGTCCGGGTCTCGGCGGTGATGTCCAGCCCCATCTCGGCGATGGGTTGCTCGAGATTTCGATGAACGTCCACCGTCAGCGCCTTCAGCGGCGAAACATAGAGCGTATGCAGTCCTTTGGACGGATTGGCGGCGACGTCGATCAGCGACGGCAAGAACCCCGCCAGGGTCTTGCCGCCGCCGGTGGGCGCAATGAGCAGCGCGTGCTGTCCCGCCTCGGCGGCTTCCAGCATGGCGGTCTGGTGTTGGTGCGGCGCCCAGTGCCGGGACTCGAACCATTGATCGAACGGGGCGGGTAGCGAAGTCGTCATGCCGATATAGATAGAGCATATGAATCGTTCTTCATCCGTTTCGTCCGATCCCGTCGGCCCCGTTCCCTGGTTGCGCGTCCAGGCGGAGGGTTTGTGGTGCGAGCCCGGCGGTTTCTTCGTCGATCCCGTTCGGCCGGTTCACCGGGCCGTCGTCACCCACGGTCACGCCGATCACGCCCGTCCCGGCCACGAAGCCGTGCTCGCGACCCCCGAAACCATCGCCATCATGAGCACGCGATATGGAGATGCCGCCTACAATTCCATGGAGCCGCAGGCCTATGGCGAGCGACTGCGCGTCGGCGATGTGGATCTCCGCTTCGTCCCGGCCGGGCATATTCTCGGCAGCGCGCAGGTGGTGCTCGAGCATGCAAACAAGCGGGTGGTCATTTCCGGTGATTTCAAACGGCGGCCGGATCCCACCTGCGCGCCCTTCGAAACCGTGGAATGCGACGCCTTCATCACAGAGGCGACTTTCGGACTGCCGGTGTTCCGCCATCCGCCCGACACCGTTGCCGTGGATAAAATTCTCGCCTCCCTGCGGTTGTTCCCGGATCGGCCCCATCTGATCGGCGTCTACGCTTTGGGCAAATGCCAGCGGCTCATTCGGCTGCTTCGAGACGCGGGCTATGGCCGGCCCATCTGGATCCATGGCGCCCTCAAGGCCCTCTCCGAGCTCTACGAACGCCTGGGCGTGACGCTCGGCGAGCTGAGGCCGGCCACCGCCGAGGCGCGGCGGGAGCTCGGCGGCGAGATCGTTCTCTGTCCGCCCTCGGCGCTCGCCGATCGATGGAGCCGGGCGTTCAAGGATCCGGTCATCGGCATGGCGTCGGGATGGATGCTGATCCGCCAGCGGGCCCGTCAGCGCGGCGTCGAGCTGCCCATCGTGCTCTCCGATCACGCCGACTGGGACGAGCTGACCCAAACCATTGCCGATGTCCGCGCCGGCGATATTCTGGTGACCCATGGCCGCGAAGAGGCTCTGGTTCATCACGCCCGATCCCAGGGCCTG
>CAKZLS010000483.1 GCA_937127205.1 uncultured Rhodospirillales bacterium | reverse complement strand
CCGTGAACTCGTGAAAACCCAGATTGAGAGTCAGAAATTCAGACGTTTGGTATAATACCTCGGACAACGACAGCCCGCCGTCATGGGTCTGGCGGTCCTTTTTGCTCTTGTTGTTTGCGCTCTTTTGCTTCCCGGTCGCGGCGCTGCTCGCGCCGCAGCGAAACCAGCTGCCACACGCCAAGGCCGAAGACGACGCCAATGACCAGAAGCGCTTCCAACCCAACAAGGAGCTGTGAATCCATGACCGCGCCCGGACGTCCCTATCCGTCCTGATAGGTCGGCCGAAGCGGCTCTCGCGCCGTACCGGTTTGAGCATGTGCCGACGGCGCCGCCGGGACGGGCATTCGATATTTGGTCTTGAAGACGATCCACAGGCCGTACGCGGCGAGCAGGGCGAGAAAACCGGCGAGGTCGAACAACGAAAACACCCGGCCCGCATCCACGATGAAATACATGAAAACGCTCTTCAGGCCCACGATCGCGAGGATACCGACAATGATCGGGGGCATGATCTTGCCCATGATAGCCAGCGAATTGACGTCGATGGTGTCGTCGTTTTCAGCTTCGATCTTGGTGTTGCCGAGGACCGCGAGAACCTTTCGCCGATGGGCGATGGCGGTGTAGATCAACACGCCGGCGACGGCAAACAGTGCCAAACCGATGATGTTTGTCATGCAATGCCTCCCTCCCGCTCCATGCTCAACTGCCGGACGTTCCGCCGGTAGCCGGGGGGACCATTATACACCTGCGCGTCCCGATCGAAATGACCGAGTTCTTCGAACAGCGTGATCACACGGACGATCCGCTCCGGCAGGTTCCACCAGGCAACTTCGGAAAGGGTCTCTCCGGCGAGCACGGGGATCGGGGACCGATGCGCGGTCAGGGCCTGAACCAAGTACCGGGTTTCCTCGATAACCGTTGCCGGTTGCGGCACACGGGGCCTTACTGTCGCCGCCAACGCTTGTGTAACCAACGATGCCTTCCGCGATGCGGGTACGACGGCACGGCGTGTCAACAAGGTATCGCCCAGCCGTTCCGCCTCGCGCCCGATTTCCGCATAAAGCAGACGCGCCGCGTTGATGCCCGGCCGGCACGCGGCAGGAAGGCGCGCGATGCCCATATCGGCTTGACGGTAATACTTATCCGCTTCGCGCAGCAGCCGGTCCATGACGGAGCTAAAATTATCACTGTATGTGGGCGAAGCCAGCCACGCCTCGGGATCGATACCGGCCTCTTCCAGCCATCGAAGCGGCAGGTAAATCCGGCCGGCGCGGGCGTCTTCGCCCACATCGCGGGCAATGTTGGAAAGCTGCATGGCGACGCCGAGGTTGCACGCGCTGGCAAGGACATCGGGGCACCGCACGCCCATCAATCTCGCCATCATCGCGCCGACCGATCCGGCGACCCGCGCCGCATAGGCATTCAAGCCCGAAAGATCCTCGTAGCGCCGGCCTTTCGCGTCCCATTCGAGCCCTTCGAGCAGTGCTTCGGGCAAGGTCCTGGGAATCTCGAAGCGGTTAACCACCTCGGTGAACGCCCGGTCCAACGGTGTTGAGTCCGGTCTCCCCGAATAGGCGCGGTCGAGCCGCTCGTGCAGGCGAGCCAGAGCCAAGAGGCGGCCACCGTGGACATCGATCTCGTCATCCGCGATCCGGCAGAAGGTATACAGCGCCGATGCCGGCTCTCTGACCCGGCGGGGAAGGAAAAGGGAGGCAAGGAAAAAGGTCCGCGATCCGTTGTAAAGCGTCTCCCGGCAGGAAGCCAGGTCCGCCCGGCTTACGGCGGATCGGAAGGCGATTTGATCAGACTTTTGCAGCAACATCGGGCACCACCGTGTCAAGAATACGAGCGGAGGACAAGACGCCGGGAAGGCCCGCGCCGGGGTGAGTTCCAGCACCTACCAGGTAGAGCCGGTCAATCTCTTCACTGCGATTGTGCGGCCGGAACCAGGCGCTCTGGGACAGGATCGGCTCCAAGCCGAACCCCGCTCCCCGGAAGGAAAGCAACCGATCTTGAAAATCCTGCGGCGTGGCCACGCGCGAGGTCACGATCTCGTCTTCCAGGCCAGGCAGAACGGTGTCCGAAAGGTGACGTGCAATCGCCTGCCGATACCTTTCCGCGCCTTTGCTCCAGTCGAAGTCGCCCTTGAGATTGGGCACCGGAGAAAGGACGTAGAAGGCGTCGCATCCGGCCGGCGCCAACGACGGGTCGGTCGCCGTAGGCCGATGGAGATAGAGGCTGAAATCGTCGGCCAGCTTATGTTTCTTGAAGATGTCGTTGAGCAACTCGCGGTAGCGCGGTCCCAGCATGATGGTGTGGTGGCGGACATCCGGATATTGCCGGCGGGTGCCGAAGTACCAGACGAACAATCCGTTGGAATAGTGTCCGCGTTCGATCCGCCGGTTAGTCCAGCGGCGGCGTGGGTGGTCGGCGAGAAGATGGCGGTAAGTCCAGGCCGAGTCCGCATTGGAGACGACGATGTCGGCGGCCACATGTTCGCCCGACGCAAGCTCCACCCCGGTGGCCGCCCCATTGGTCACCGTAATTTTGCGCACCTCGGTGCCGCAGCGCACCGTATTCCCTTGCCCTTCGATGAGATCCACGAGGCCTTGCACGAGGCGCCCCGTTCCGCCCATGGCGAAGGTCACCCCCCACCGCTGCTCCAGGTGGTTGATCAGGGCGTAAATGGACGTCACCGAGAACGGGTTGCCGCCGATAAGCAGGGGATGAAAGCTGAAAACAACCCGCAGCCTTGGATCCTTGAAGTGTTTGGCAACGAGACCGTAGGTGGTTCGGTAGCTGCCCAATTTGACCATCTCGGGGATGACCCGGGCCATGTCTTTCCATGACGTGAACGGAACATCGCCAAGCTGCTCGAAACCGACCTTGAAGATAGCGGCGGCGTCTTGCATGAAGCGGTCGTAGCCAACACCGTCCGCTGGCGATAGCCGCATCACTTCCGCGCGCATGGCGTCCGGGTCCCCGGAATACTCGAAGGTTTCGCCATCGTCGAACCGGATGCGGTAAAACGGCGACATCGGCCGCAGTTCTATGTCGTCGGCAAGGTTCCGGCCGCACATCTGCCACAGCTCCTCGAACAGAAAGGGCGCGGTGACGATGGTGGGCCCGGCGTCGAAGGTGAAACCATCCTGCCGGTGAACATAGGCGCGGCCGCCGGGAGCATCGAGTTTTTCGAACACGTTCACCCGGTATCCACGCGCCCCTAACCGGATAGCGGCGGCCAAACCACCGAAGCCGCTGCCGATCACGACAGCGTGTGGCGGGCGGGATGTCCGGGTAGTGTCAACTCTACGTTTCGCTGCGACTGTCAACATGGCTAGACACTTTACCATGAGATGGCCACAACGCAAGTGTTGCCAAATGCATTTTTCTCTTTACATGTGCGCGACTTAAGGGTGCCTAATTTGCGGGCAGTAGTTCTGCTTCGCGGGCGGCCCGGAGAATGATCTCCGCCACCGCCTCCGGGCTCTCTTCATGAGCGAGGTGTCCTAGGCCTGGCAAGGTGTCCACTGTTGCGGTAGGTAGCACCTTGCGGACCTCGTCCGCTGTCGACGGCGGGACGGTTTTGTCTGCTGTTCCGACCACAAGGGTCAGCGGTGCCGTCAGTTTCGACAAGTCATGGTTCAGCGCGTCGAGGTTCCAGTTGGCCATCATGCCCAGCGCGCCGGCAACGTGTCGTCGATCGCGGAACAGCCGTTGATAGAGATCGACGCCGGTGCCGTCGATGGCCGATCCCGTTTCCTTGATCAGCTTCTCGATGCGCGATCGGTCGGATGCGCCCCAGGCGAACACGCGCGGCGCGAGCGGGTTGAGGAACAGCAGCTTGGCCATGGTTGGAAACAAGTGGCCGGCGAGCCCGTCGAAGGGAAGGAATGCCCCATTCAGGCTGACGAGGGCGCGGGGCGCGATATAGCCCTCGAGGCACATGCGGACACTAATGGCGGCGCCGGCCGAATGGCCGACGGCCAGCGCCGGTTCGATCTCGAGCGTGCCGAGAAGCCGGTTAAGCGACCTGGCCATGCCGGGCAAAGACAGCCGGTTGGAGGCGACGGCGCTGTTGAAACCGTGACCGGGCAGATCGGGCGCGACCACGGTGAAATGCTCCGCGAGCAGGGGCGCCAATCTGCCCCACGAGTGGGTGGAGGCGCCGGTCCCGTGAAGCAGGAAGATCGCCGGGCCGTCGCCCATGATCTGAACATGCCAGCGCATGTGGGCCGCCTGCACGAACCGGCTGGACGCCCGATTGGGCCAGTATCGCCCGTCGCGATCCCAATTCAGCCTGTTACTCATGATCTCGCCGCGCCTCGGCCTCGCGCCGACGTGGAGGTGGCGCGCACGGCTTCGGAGACCGCCGAGGCGTCGGCATAGGGTAGCGGCAAATAGTGCGCGCCGAGGTTCTGGGCCAACTGTTGCGCGGGCGCTCGTGGCCGTGGCGAGGTATCGATGAGCAGTACCGCAAGGCCGGTCTCGCGCATGCCGCGCGCCGCCGTCGCCGCCTCTTCCTGGGCACGGTCCCGCCCGGTTCCGCCGTCCAGCGGGACATTGGCGGTGCCATCGGTCAACACTACAACGATGGGGGTGTCGCCCTCCCGGCGAACCGTCTCGGCAAGGGCGCCGGCGGCATGGAGGCCGGCCGCAAGCGGTGTCCCGCCGCCGCCGGGCAGTCCGGCGAGCCGCCGTTTGGCGAGAACCAGGGATCGGGTCGGCGGCAGCACCAATTCGGCGGCGCGGCCCCGAAAGGCGATGAGTGCCACCTGGTCGCGGCGCACGTAGCAATCGGCCAGCAGCAGTTCCACCGCCCCCTTGGACTCCGCCAGCCTGTGCACCGCCGTGGAGCCCGAAGCGTCGACCACGAAAATGCTGGTGGTCTGAGTGCGATTGCGGAATCGCGTGACACGAAAATCTTCGCGGCGCACCTCGATGCGCGTGGTTTGCCGGCGATGGTGTTTCGACCGGAGGGCGCGTCCTTCTTGTTGCGCACGCGCTGCATGTTCTTCTTGTCGCGCGCGGGACGCGCGGCGCAGCGGTTGCCAGGGAACCGCCGCGCGGAGCGTCTCGATCACATTGAGCCGGGCTCCACCGCGCAGGTCGCCTTGGCGCACGCCGGCCGGCCGACCCCGCCGCTTGGACTTGCGCACGGCGCCGGCCTGACCCGCGGATTGTGCTCGCGACCGGTTCTGGCTGCCAAGCTGAAGTTGCGACAGCAGGTCCTTGGGCAAGACCGCCTGGATTGCCTCCAATATAGCGTCCTCCAGCGGTTTGTCGGGCATCTCGGTGTCCTTATCTTCCGGCTGGTCTTGCTCGTCGTCGCGCCGCTCCTCTGGCGGCTCTGGGGCGTCGGGCGGTTCCCGATCTTGCTCGGGGGGCAGCATCGTCGCCCGTGGCGCCAGGACCAGCCGTCCCGCAGTCACTATGTCCGCTTCCGTTACGTGGTCGCGATCATCGAGGGCGGCTGCCGCCCGCGCCACCCTGAGCGCCAGCAGCGGCGCCCGGATAGATCCAATGCCAAGCGCCGCCGCCGCGCCGCACAGCGCCTCCGTGGCGTCATTGCCGGCCACGACGGCCGGCAGCCGATCACGCGCGGCCTGGAGGTTCTCGTCGATGGGAGACCAATCTTCCAAATCACGGACGGAGACGGTCGACAGGTCGCATCGAAAGGCGAGGCGGTCAAGCAGCGCGGCCGACGGCATTTCATCGTCGGCGATGCCCTCGTCCAGCGCCACGACGCCGAACCGGGTGGGTATCCGCAGGGCCAATCCATCGCGTTCGACTGCCACTTCGCCGGTGTCCAGCACCGCCGCCAGTCGCGCCACCGTTGCCGCGGGAAGACGTTCCGCCATGGCCAGCATGACGATACCGCCATCGGCTTGCGCCAGCATGCCGCGCTCGGCCACGGGTTTGCCGGCGCGCAGTGTCGCTACCAGGTCAAGCCCGCCCAACAGCCGGCTGTCCGCGATGTGCAGGGGAACGCGATGCATCGCCGCGCCGGGCGCCTTCAAGTCGTTCACGATCTCCAGCCACCGGTCCCGGGCGGGCCCGGCACAGGCCCGAAGCGCCACACCCGCGGTGCCGACCGGGTCTACGGCGAACAGCACGGCCGCGAGAACGGCGTCGTGCCACGGCGACAGGGCAGGCGAAACGGCGGCATCATCGCTCGTCAAGGTCCGAACACCTCCTGAATGCCGCGCTCCACGCGCACAGTGGAGCCGGCATCATCGAGCGGGTTGCGCCGCAAGCGGTGGCGAAGCGCCGACGGCGCCACCCGCCGCAAATGCTTGTCTTCCACCACCGCGTCGTTGTCGATGGCGG
>CAKZLS010000482.1 GCA_937127205.1 uncultured Rhodospirillales bacterium | reverse complement strand
AAGATGTCCGCCGTGTTCGAGCCGCATGTGGCGGCCGGCAAGCTGCGCCGGATGGCTGCCATTACCAGTCTGATGGGGAGTATGACCGACAACGGTTCCGGTGGATCTTACATTTACCGGTCGTCCAAGGCGGCGCTGAACGCGGTGATGAAAAGCCTGGCCAACGACCTCAAGGGAAAGGGCATTTCGGTGGTGATGCTTCATCCGGGGTGGGTCAGGACCGACATGGGCGGTCCTAACGCGAAGATCGGGGCCTCGGAGAGTGTTGCTGGCATGCGCAAGGTGATCGACGGAATGTCCGTGGAGAACACCGGCCGCTTCATGAATTACGACGGCCGGGAACTGCCCTGGTAGGCGACGGACGGGAAGGGCCGGCGATGAAAGACCGAGTTGAGTTTTACTTCGATTTTTCGTCGCCCTATGGCTATTTCGCGAGCCTCCGGATCGACCGTATTGCCGAGCGGGCGAACAGAGTCGCGGCGTGGAAACCGATAATGCTGGGCAGCGTATTCAAGGAGACGGGTTCCCAGCCGCTGATCACCATTCCCATTAAGGGCGAGTATTGCCGGAAGGACTGGGATCGTTTGGGACGTCTTTACAATGTGCCATGGGTGCTGCCCGACCCGCATCCGATCACCACGTTGGCGGCGTCGCGGGCATTTTATTGGATCGACGAGCAGGATCCCGATCTGGCCAAGGCGTTTGCCACCGCAGCGTTCCACGCGCACTTCGGCGAGGGGCGGGATATCTCACCGGTTGACGCGGTCGCGGATGTGGCGGAACCGCTGGGTATTTCACGGACCGCCCTGCGGAGCGCCCTCGCCGATGAGCGCTGGAAAAAGCGGCTCAAGGACGAGGGGGGCGGGGCTATAGCCAAGGGTGTCTGCGGCGCCCCGTTCTTTATCGTTGACGGCGAGGGGTTCTGGGGCTGCGACCGGATGGAGATGATGGAAAAGTGGATGGCCGAGGGAGGCTGGTGAGACCGGCATGACCGTATTCAAGAGCACTGTCGATGTTCGCTCGGATGCCTTCAAGGAAGGTGCGGAGGCCATGGAAACACTGGTGTGCGAACTCCACGCCGAAGTGGCTGGGATCAAGCTGGGCGGCGGCGAGCGCGCCCGGGCGAAACATGCCGAGCGGGGCCGGCTGCTGCCGCGCGAGCGCATTCGCCGGCTGCTCGACGTGGGCTCGCCGTTCCTGGAGCTGTCCCAATTGGCGGCCCACGGTATGTACGGCGGCGAGGTTCCGGCGGCTGGTATCATTACCGGAATCGGCCGCATCGCCGGCATCGAGTGCATGGTGATCGCCAACGACCCGACGGTGAAGGGCGGAACCTATTACGGCATGACCGTGAAAAAGCACCTGCGCGCCCAGGAAATCGCCCTCGAGAATAACCTGCCCTGCATTTACCTGGTGGAATCCGGCGGTGCCAACCTGCCGGAGCAGGACGAGGTGTTTCCCGACCGCGATCATTTCGGCCGCATCTTTTTCAATCAGGCCAACATGTCGGCGGCGGGCGTGCCGCAGATCGCCGTGGTTCACGGCTCTTGCACGGCCGGCGGCGCGTACGTACCGGCGATGTCCGACGAGAGCATTATCGTGCGGCACCAGGGAACCATCTTTCTTGGCGGACCGCCGCTGGTGAAGGCCGCCACCGGCGAGGTGGTGAGCGCGGAAGACCTGGGCGGCGCCGATGTGCACACCCGGGTCTCCGGCGTCACCGATCACTACGCAATGGACGACGGCCATGCGGTGGCCATTGCGCGCCGTATCGTCACCAATCTGAACCGCGTCAAGGCACCCGGGCTGGCGCTTCGCAAACCGCGGGAGCCGAAGTACGATCCCAAGGAAATCTATGGTCTCGTCCCGGTCGACTTGAGAAAGCCCTACGACGCCCGCGAGATCATCGCCCGGGTGGTGGACGGCTCCGACTTCGAGGAGTTCAAACAGCTTTACGGGACCACGCTGGTCTGCGCTTTCGCCCACATCTTCGGCTACCCGGTGGGGATCATCGCCAACAACGGGATTTTGTTCTCGGAGTCGGCGCTGAAGGGTGCGCACTTCGTCGAGTTGTGCAGCCAGCGGGGCATCCCTTTGGTGTTCCTGCAGAACATCACCGGCTTCATGGTGGGCAGCAAGGCGGAGGCCGGCGGCATCGCGAAGGACGGCGCCAAGATGGTGACGGCCGTTGCATGCGCCAACGTGCCCAAACTTACCGTCTTGGTAGGCGGATCGTTCGGCGCCGGCAATTACTCCATGTGCGGGCGGGCCTACGGTCCGCGGTTCCTGTGGATGTGGCCCAACGCGCGGATCTCGGTGATGGGTGGCGAACAGGCGGCGGGCGTGCTCGCCACTGTCCGGCGGGACGGCATGGAGGCGCGGGGCGAGACCTGGTCGGCGGAGCAAGAGGCCGATTTCCGCAAACCCATTCTCGAACAGTACGAGACCCAGGGCCATCCATACTACGCCAGCGCGCGGCTCTGGGATGACGGGATCATCGACCCGGCGGCAACCCGCATGGTGCTGGGGCTAGGTCTGTCGGCCGCTCTCAACGCGCCGATCGAACAAACGAAATTCGGCGTGTTCCGAATGTAGGCCGGAAGTGGAAACGAGGTGAGAATCATGGACGTCACCAAGCGAAGCTGGAACGGGATTTGGCTCGCGAGCCTGTTGCTGGTGTTTATTGCGGCGCCCGTGCCGTCGCTGAGCGATGAGGCGCTAGAGCCGATCAAGGTGCCGGCGGTGGCGCCGGCAAATCCGCAACCCGATGCGGCCGCTCTCAACGACGGTCTGGCGGTTCGATACTATTTTGCCAGGTTTACCCACATCGACAACCTGGAAGCATGGATTAACACCGATGACGGCATCGCCGGCACACCGCTTCCGAATCTTGATTACCAGATGGGGGCAGGAAACGTGTTAACCACCACATCCGCGGATCTGGTGGGTGCCCACATCACCGGGTTTATCGAGTTTGCCAAGGAAGGGGTTTATGAGCTTAAAATCACCTCGAACGACGGCGTCCGCTTGACTTTGGGCGATCAGATGGTGTTCGAGGATCCTGAGATCCACGCCGACACGGCGTCGCCGCCGTTGGTGGTCACCATCACCATGCCGGGCTGGTATCCGCTCGATATCCTCTATTACGAGAAAAAGGGATCGGCGGCCCTCAAACTGCATTGGAAAACGCCGGGCGCGAGCGGTTTCACCGTGGTTCCCACAACCGCGTTGAAACACACGTGACCGCCGCACCTTTGGGGCCAAAACCATGACCGAGGCGACTGTTCTCAGAGACGTCGACGATCAAGGCACCGGCTGGCTGACCCTCAACCGGCCGGACGTCCACAACGCTTTTGACGATGTGTTAATCGGCCGCATGGCAGAGAGCTTGTCCGCGTTTCGCGACGACCCCAATGTCCGGGCTGTCGTGGTCAGGGGCGCCGGCCGTAGCTTCTCCGCCGGAGCCGACCTCAACTGGATGCAGCGGATGGGCGGCTATACCTTCGACGAGAATGTGGAAGACGCCTTGGGGCTAGCGGAAATGATCCGCGCGCTGGACGAACTTCCCAAACCGACCATTGCCCTTGTCCAGGGACCCGCCTACGGTGGCGGCGTCGGTCTGGTGGCGGCCTGCGACATGGCCATTGCCGCGGCGGAAACCGCGAAGTTCGCGCTCACCGAGGTCAAGCTGGGGCTTATCCCGGCGGTGATCTCGCCACATGTGCTGGCGGCCATCGGTCCGCGGCAGGCGCGCCGTTATTTTGTGACCGGGGAAGCCTTTGACGCGGCCGAAGCCTATCGGATCGGGCTCGTTCACCAGGTGACGCCGGCGGCCGATCTGGAACAAACCGTGGCGGGTGTGCTGAAGGAACTCGCGGGCAATGGCCGCCGCGCCATGGCCGAGGTCAAGGATCTGATCCGCGCCGTCAACGGGAGACCCATCGACCACGCATTGATTCGCGACACCGCAGAGCGCATCGCCCATGCCCGCGCCTCCGACGAAGGACGCCAGCGCATCACCGCGTTCCTGGAGAAGCGAAAGGCCCCCAGGGCGAAGCCTCATGAGAGAACAACCTGATGTTCGACAAGATCCTGATCGCCAACCGGGGAGAGATCGCTTGCCGGGTGATGCGCACGGCCAAGCGGTTGGGCGTCCATACCGTGGCCGTCTATTCCGAGGCCGATGCCGGCGCGCTGCACGTGGCCATGGCGGACGAGGCTTATTGTATCGGTCCCGCCGAGGCGCGCCTGAGCTATCTCAACGCGGACCTGGTCCTGGAAGCCGCCGCGCAGAGCGGTGCCCTCGGTATTCATCCCGGTTACGGGTTCCTGTCGGAGAACGCCGAATTCGCCGAGGCTTGCCGGCAAGCAGGTTTCATCTTCATCGGCCCGCCGCCCGACGCCATCCGCGCCATGGGCTCCAAGAGCGGGGCCAAGAGGATCATGGAAGCGGCCGACGTGCCGGTGGTGCCGGGCTATCATGGCGACAGTCAAGACCTCGAAACCCTCGCCAAGTCGGCCGAGGACATCGGTTATCCGGTGCTGCTCAAGGCCGTGGCCGGCGGCGGTGGCAAGGGCATGCGGGTGGTGGACGAACCCGGTGATCTCGCGGCGGCCTTGGAGTCGGCAAAACGCGAATCTCAGGCGGCCTTCGGCGATAGCGCCATGATCGTCGAGAAGTATCTGGTCCGCCCGCGCCATGTGGAGGTGCAGGTGTTCGGCGACCGCCACGGCAATGCGGTCCATCTGTTCGAGCGCGATTGCTCGGTGCAACGGCGCCATCAGAAGATCATTGAAGAGGCCCCCGCGCCTGGCATCGACGATGCACTCCGCGGGCGCCTGGGCGGGGCTGCTGTCAACGCGGCGCGGGCCATCGGCTATGAAGGAGCAGGGACAGTGGAGTTCCTGTTCGACAGCGGCGATTTCTACTTCATGGAGATGAACACCCGCCTCCAGGTGGAGCACCCGGTGACCGAAATGATCAGCGGCGTCGATCTGGTGGAATGGCAGCTTCGGGTCGCCCTCGGCCAGTCCTTGCCGCTTGGCCAGGATGATCTCGCCATCGATGGCCACGCTTTCGAGGCGCGGTTGTACGCCGAGGATCCGTCGCGCGATTTCCTGCCCGCCGCCGGGACCCTCCGTCATTTACGGTATCCGGCCGAAAATCCTCATGTGCGCATCGATGGCGGCGTCCGCGA
The DNA here is from genome assembly GCA_937127205.1 of uncultured Rhodospirillales bacterium. Classification (GTDB taxonomy): domain Bacteria; phylum Pseudomonadota; class Alphaproteobacteria; order Rhodospirillales; family Defluviicoccaceae; genus CAKZLS01. Next base: position 248 of record CAKZLS010000482.1, on the reverse strand, counting down.
GGGCGACGCGGTGGGGATCCATTACGATCCGTTGATCGCCAAGCTGATCGTTTGGGACGCCGACCGCGCCGCCGCGCTTATCCGGCTTTGCCGCGCGCTTGATAAGGTGCAGATTGTAGGCCTGACCACCAACGCTGGTTTTCTTGCCGCCGTGGCCGGCCATCCGGCCTTCGCCGCCGCCGATCTGGATACCAATTTCATCGCGCGGCATCATGCCGAGCTGTTCCCGGAGAGCCGTCCGGCATCGT
>CAKZLS010000481.1 GCA_937127205.1 uncultured Rhodospirillales bacterium | reverse complement strand
GGCACGGAGCGTTTCCGGTGACAAACGATTGAGATCTCCGACCGCCTGTTGTTATGTTTTATCGAGACTCACCAAAAAAAGCCTGCCGACATGGGGCCAAGCTATGACCCTCTTAGGCTACCTCATTGATTATAGTTTACCACAACGTTTTTCGTTACTGTCCTGCTATTCTTTGCTGGACAGTAACAATTATGACAGCACGCGGGAGACGCTGCGAATAGCATTGCAGACTTGGCATATGAAAACCCGCGCTGATAAGCGTCCCAGCCGTTTTGCTCCAAAGGCATCGGTATAGATTCTGACGGGTGGATATGTGGAACTCTGTGCAGCGTTGACGGCGATCTTTGAGAGTAGTGGGCAACCAAGCGCGAACGCTCAACGCGAAAGAGCTGGCGTGAGCCAGCCCTTCGGTCTTCGTCGCACCCTCGCAAATTTAATATCAACGCATATGTTCGACGTCGACATCGTGGGCACGTTTGCCGTAGTGGTCGCTCCAGGTGGCGCCCTCGGGCACATAGTCATGGTGGGTGTGCAGTTCGTCAGACCGCCGGTGGAACGGCATCCTAAACACATTGTGCTCACCCCTTAAAAGCCGCGCCCAGCTGGCGAGCATAACGCCCGCCGTACAACACGTCGCAATAGCCGCAGCCTGCTGCACTTTTAAGGAAAAGGTCATAGGATCCAACATTTTAGTCACCTCCTTTCCCAATTTCTTAATTTTACATTATACACGAAGTAGAACCGGCGCGCAATCGTTATCCTTGCATGCCAGCTATTTCGGTCGGTAGTCGACTGTGAGACTAGGAAAATCGCTCGCAAGAATATTATCTCTTTTATGCGTCACGCCTAATCCAGCAATCGCATGTGGATAACGGCTTACTGAACCCGTTCCAAATGATTCGATGTCTCCTCGGGGGACGGAGGGGACGGCGAGGCGCCAGCCTGATGATGAACCAGTTTCCATGCGCCATCCTCTCTTAGAAAAACATTGGTAGCGACCAAGAAGGTGTTGTCCACATGCTCGTAGCAGATGACGTAAGCTACTTCTCCGTGTACTCGGGCCGAGGCGGAGTGGCACGTGATCTTAGGTGCGTGAGGGCTGTTAAGGATAGATTCCCAACGCTCCATGACGTCGTCGCGACCAGAGAGCGCTCGCCAGCCTGGGTGAATGCAAGTGACCGACGCCCGCTGCGCCCACAGATCTTGCATGGCTTTAACGTCTCGATTGTCAAAGGCCAGATAGAAGGCCTCGTTGGCGAAAAGAACGGCGGCATCATCGGACAAGGTTGAACTCCCGAGTTTTCCCAATCTCCTAGGTTGGCGCGGAGTTTAGCGCAGCCGAGCCGCGCTTGTAATCATTGCCGACGCGATTTGTTCGTGAGCGGCGCACTTTCTGCCGTCGTGCCTCCGACGGGAACCCAATGACGCGTCTGGCGCTGAAAATGCGCACAAATCTGTTTATCGTCGACGCTTTCGCATAGAGTGGCGGTCCATCTCCGTTGACTCCGACTCCTGATGAGAAAACACCCCCCTGTGGCAAACTTCTATCCTTTGGTTTGGCCGCTGTTGCGGCGGATGGATCCCGAGACCGCTCATGGCTTGGTGGTGCGGGCCTTTCGGCGGGGGCTCGTACCGAGGTCGCCATTGGTGAATGACGACATTCTCCATACCGAAGTCTGGGGGTTGCCGTTCAACACGCCGCTGGGGCTGGCGGCCGGATTCGACAAGAACGCCGAGGTAGCCGACGCCATGCTCAACCAGGGCCTGGCCTTCGTGGAGGTCGGGACCGTAACGCTCAGGCCGCAAACCGGTAACCCTCGGCCACGCATGTTTCGCTTACCGGCCGATAGGGCCGTGATCAACCGTTTGGGCTTCAACAACCACGGCCTAAGGGCCGTCACCCAACGTCTCTTGGCTCGGCGTCGATCGGCAAACCGAACCCAAAGGATGGGCGTCATCGGAGCCAATGTCGGTCCCAACCGCGACAGCACCGACCCGGCGGCCGATTGTGCCGCGGGCGTTCGTGCACTGGCGCCGCTGGTGGATTATCTGGTGGTCAACGTGTCGTCACCGAACACCCCCGGTCTCCGCGATCTGCAGGGACGTCACGCCTTGTGGACACTGTTGCGAAGAGCGTTGGACGCCCGCGCCGTATCAGGGGCAAATCCACCACTACTGGTGAAGATCGCTCCGGACCTAACCGCCGAGGACCGTCGCGACATCGCCGAGGTCGTAGTCGAGGTGGGAATAGACGGCCTCATTGCCACCAATTCGACGATTGCCCGTCCGGACACTCTCATCGACCCCGTTAAGGCTGAAACCGGCGGTCTCAGCGGGAGGCCGCTGATGGCGCTGTCGACGGCAGTGCTCGCGGACATGTATCGGCTGACGGGCGGAGAAATGCCGATCATCGGTGTCGGCGGCGTGGCCAGCGGCCGCGATGCTTACGACAAGATCCTCGCCGGTGCGTCGCTGGTTCAGCTATACAGCGCGCTTGTTTATGGCGGTCCGACGCTGGTGGGCCGTATCAATCGGGATTTGGCCGATCTGCTGCGCGCCGATGGGTTTGCCAGCGTGGCCGACGCGGTGGGCCGCGGGGCAGGGTGACACGAAATGACGCTAAGCGTCACAGCATAAACTGCTCCTTGATGATCCGCTCTTCGAGATTGTGTTCCGGATCGAACAGCATGGTCAGGGCAACGTTTCGATCCTCGTGGATCTCCACCCGGACCACATCGCGAATTTCGGTATCGTCGGCAACGGCGCTCACGGGTCGCATCTCCGGAAACAGCGCGTCAATGGTAACCGTAACCGTGTGTGGAAGGATGGCGCCCCGCCACTGCCGCGGACGAAATACGCTGATGGGAGTCAGCGCCAGCAGATGGGCATCCAGTGGCAGGATGGGTCCGTTGGCCGAGACGTTATAGGCGGTGCTTCCAGCGGGAGTGCTGACCAGCACGCCGTCGCAAATCATCTCGCGCATCCGTACCTTACCATCCACTTGGATCTTCAGCTTGGCCGCGAGCCTGGTCTGGCGGAGCAGCGACACTTCGTTGATGGCAAGTGCTTCGTGGGTAGCACCACCGATGTCGGTGGCAATCATCCGCAGTGGGTGAAGGGTAATAAGTTCGGCCTGCTCAAGGCGTTCCATCAAGTGGTTGTCGTTGTAGGTATTCATCAGGAAGCCCACCGACCCCAGGTTCATTCCGAAGATGGGGATGCCGCGATACAGGTACTGATGCAATGTCTTGAGCATGAACCCATCGCCGCCAAGGGCGACGATCACATCGGCGTCCTCCGGCGCTGCCGTCATGTACTTGTGGGACAGGCGATCAAGGGCAGATTGCGCCGCTGCATGGTCAGCGGCGACAACGGCGACGGTTTGGAATTTCATGGTGTTGCGGCGCGCGCGCTCGCTCCCCTTAATAAAGGCGTTGATCTCTAGGAGCGAGTATAGCCATCGTCCGGACCGATCCGAAACCCCGGATTGGGCGATTGAAGAGAGGTTTCAGCGGACCCGCTGGCGGTGCTGGCGCAAAATCGCCGGAGGGCGATTAGGAAGCAGCAAGCGCGCGCATCAATTGGCTGATGGCCTGCAGCTCGCGCGCGCGTTCCGGCGACGCGATCTTGGCCAATTCGCCCAGATCCGCCGCCATGTAGAGGAGGCCTGCGCGAACGATGCCCTCGTCGGCCGAGTCATCGCCGGTGAGGGGCCGCGCCTCATTGCCGGGCGCGGATGCCGGCGTAGGGGACGGATGAGATGCACAATCGAGTTCTGGAAATAGATGGATAAGATTGTGTTCGGTCATGGGCCGGGCCTGCCTTGCGCTGTCTGGTTGCGGGTACACCCAGCCGGTACGCCGGATGCCTGAACACTGAAATACGGGAATACCTCTTAAAGTGCGGTAAACACAGACGGCTGGCAGCGCCTTGAGAGCGTGTTTTCAACCGTTGCGGGTAAGGTTGAGGCATCGCTGGCCAAGTTTATCTTGCGATTCTCGATTGACCGAATGCTGTCATGAGCATTAATCGCGCGGCAAAAATTAT
>CAKZLS010000480.1 GCA_937127205.1 uncultured Rhodospirillales bacterium | reverse complement strand
AATAGTTGCCTTAGAAGCTCCATGGATCGCTCGGGGCCAGAACGGAGACGTCCGCCTCGTCCCGCGAGGTGCCGGCGACCACGTGCCGAGATCGCGAAAGACCGCTCCGTGGGTCCGAATTCATGAATGAATCCGGAACGACCGCATAAAATACGGGCTCGACAGAGTCCCTGTCCATGCTATAGGAATTCATAGTCACACTCCTTTCGTTAGTCCGATATCCGAGTGGTTAGACGAAGGCCGGGGTGGTTGCGACACCCCGGCTCATCGACTTCCATCTGGCAACTTTATTTCACTACGTCAAGTAACCTTATTTGGACGTCTCAAATCGACGTTTCGCAGCGCTGTTTTATCGAATGGTGTTCGACGTCAGGTTGTCTTTTTTTTCAACGCGTTAAGGAATGTTTTCTGCGTTGCGTCAACTGTAGGCGGGGCGCATTCGACGCAATTCCATTGTGGCCGGTGTTGCTGAAAGGCCACCAATATCGTGTGGTCTCGCCGATTTCCGGGAGGCGTGTCACGCGAGTTGCCCCTGGGTTCGTAGCCAAATTGCAAACCGCGGCGGAATCGGCCGCCGCCGTCAACCCAGATCCATGGCGGGGCGGCGAGCGGCGCGGGCGGCGGCCTTGGCGGCCGGCGATTCGTAGAGGATCGGCGGTCCGAGTTCGTCGAAGCTGAACAGCCGGAACGCGCGATCGCCGTTGTAGTCGAGGATGCGGAGGTCGTCGCTTTCGGAAAGATCGTTTTCCACCCGCCTGAAACGGGCGCCGTAGCGGGCCCGGGATAGGTCGAGCGGGACCTCGTGAGCGGTAAACTTGTCGATGCCCTTGCTTTCGAGCTTGTTCAACAGCCCGGGATTGGTGATCGAGTGAGACGACGTCAGGATCACCAGCGCGCCGCCGCCCGTCAACAGCATGATGGTTTTCATGGTTCTCCCTCCCGCTCTTATTCCAACGGTCTTTATTAACGACCGTTGGTATCATTCGGCCGAGCCGCCTTTTCGCGGGCGCGTTCATAACACGGGCGCCTTGACGAAACTACCGTCATCGGTCGCGTGTCGGTGATTCAATCCTCGTTCCGCCCACTTTCTGCCGTCGGCGCCAACGATCCCAATCGGCGCCGTCGTCGATGTCATCGAGTGTCTCGAGCAGAGCCACCGAACAGGAACTCAGATGGGCCCGGGTATCGGCCAATGCAAACTCCGTGGACCAGCGAACGCCGCGAAATATGTCCGGCACGCGCGGACACCGCCGCAGTCCCACCAGCCAGTAGCCGCCGTCGGCCGACGGGCCGAACACGGCGTCGTGGTCGCCGAGGGCGCGGAAGGCGTGTTCGATGTGCCGCGCCCGGATATCGGGAATATCGCTGCCGACGATAACCACCGGGCCCTTGGGCAGGTGGCGCATGATCCGGGTCATGCGGTCCCCCAAACCTCCCGGACCCTGGCCGATGCGCAGCCACCCCGGCGGCCACGGCCGGCGAACGCCGGCGGCGGTGTCGGGAGCGATGGCCAGCCACGGACGCCAGCGGCCCCTCCCGTGCAAGGTGCGGAGCATGGTCCGGGTCGTCCGCCAATAGAACGACCGAGTTGCCACCGGCCCGATATCCCGCGCCAGCCGGGTCTTGACCCTGCCGAGACGCGGGTCCTTGACGAAGGCCACAAGATGCTTGTCGGGAACCATGGGCTGGCGGGGCTTACCGGTATCCGGATTTTCGGCTAACGGAACTCAGCGATAGAGCGAATGGATGTATTTCGGCGGTACGCCGGCGGAATACAAGCCCAGGCAAAAGGCATTGCGCAACGGCCGCCAGAGGTATCCCTCGCGGCGATAGCGCTCGGCGGAGGTTACCGCCACCGCGTCGAGAGCGGTCAGGCGGCTTCGGCCGATACGCCGCACCAGATCCACGTCCTCCATCAGAGGCATGTTCTTGAAACCCCCGACGCCCTCGTAGTACTCGCGGCTGATCAACAAGCCCTGATCGCCGTAAGGAAGACCGACAATGCGGCTGCGCAATGCGACCACCCGCTCGAGCCACCGTGCCCCGGCCGCGTGGTCGTCGAGCATCGTCACCAGCACGCTCAGCGGGTCGCCGTCGACGCCGACTCGCGGTGCCAGGCACCGTCGCCACGCGCGCTGC
>CAKZLS010000479.1 GCA_937127205.1 uncultured Rhodospirillales bacterium | reverse complement strand
CCGCCGAGATCGCCCCAGCCATACCCCTTAACCAGGTTTTCGCCGAATACGAACAGCCCCGGCTTATGGGTTTTCCAGGCGTTCACGTACTCCAGAAGATTGTCGCGCTCCACATGCTTGACGGTGTCGATGCGCAGCGCGTCAACGCCCATGTCGAGATAGCGGTTGATGGAGCCGATGATGTACTCCTTGACGTTCTGGCGCCGGGTGGCGAGGTCGATGCAGTCTCCCGCCAAATGCTTGGTTTGCAGCGGATGGGCGCTCTCCCAGTCGCCGCCGGAGATGAAGCCGTCCTGATGGTACCACTCGGGATCCAACTCGTTGGCGTCGATCCCGAAGAACCGGCCGGGGTTGTAGCCCGCCTTGGGCACCGTCTCGCCGGTCTTGGGGTCCACCAGCGGCACCTTACCCTCGGGATCCATGGCGTGGCGCTCGCGATACCACTCGGGCGCGGCGGGATTGTCGACGTCGTCGCGGTTGGGCCACGCGTAGTTGCCGAGGTTGCCCTGATAAGGGCCATGGTCCACCTGGCCTTGCTCGGAACCCTGCGGCACGTAATATTTTATCGGCAGATGGTCGATCCACACCTTGCCGCGGATGCCGTACTGGCAGGAATGGTTGACCACCACGTCCTGGATGATCTTGATGCCGCGCGCGTGGGCCTGGTTGATCAGGTCCTGATAAGTGGCATCGGGAGATTCAAGCCTCGGGTCGATGCGCGTCCAGTCGTAGGCGTGATAGCCGTGGTAATCGAGGCCACTGCGGTTCTCCACCGGCGGCGTGATCCAAATGGCGGTGAAACCGAGGTCGCGGATATAGTCCAGACGCTGGATCAGGCCCTTGAAATCGCCGCGCCAGTGGGGGTCCTCGGGTTTGCCGGTGACGGAGTTGAATTGGATGCGGTCGCGGCAAAAGAAATTGTTGGACGGATCGCCGTCATAAAACCGGGTGGTCAGCAAAAAATAGATCGTCTCTTCGCGGAAGTCGAACGAGGGATCGCCCGCCGGCGCTTCGACGGGTTTCGGACTGGCCGCTTTCTTTTTGGCGGAGGCCTTGCTCTTGGGCGGCGCTTTCGGTTTGCGGTCGGACCACTGCCCATCCGTATTGAACCAGCCGTTGCGCCCACGCTGCAAGTCGGAAGTCTGGCGGCCCCGGGCGTCGTGAAATACCATGCGGGCGGCTTCGATACCGCTGAATTTGTGGACGAACCAACCGCCGGCCTCGGCCGTCATCGCCACCCCCGGCCAGTCCGGACCGTGCGCGGACGGGCGGGTGTCCCAGAAGTAGATGTGCACCGTATCTGCCCAGTCGTCAGGCTTTTTGAAATGCACGGTCAGATTGGCCATGATGATTCTCCCCGAGTAAACCTTGCCGCAAGCCGACCGAACGGCCATCCCTCGCAGCACATTTCTTGAATGGAGGTGAGTTGGCTTCGCTATCTCCCGCTGGCGATGTGCCCGCGATCGAGTTTTCGGTCAAGCTCATTGTAGCCCGGCTCCGCCGCCGGACGGGCTTTCAGCGAGAATGCCCACCCCATAAGCAAGCCTACGGATATCCAGAACAGTTCGCGGAATCGACGGATGAGGGCGACCGCCACGCCCAGTTCCGGCGATCCCGTGATGGCGCCGCAGACCACCAGAAAAGTGCCTTCCTGGGCGCCGATGTTGGACGGGATGAAAAACAGCGCGGTCCGCACCAAAACGACGACGCTCTCGATCACCAGGGCATAGACGAATGGGATTGGGGAGCCGAGGAAGTGCAGCACCAGGTAGATCTCCACCGCGCCCATGCACCAGTTGCAAAATTGAAGGCCACAGGCCGCGAAGAACCGCGCGGGTTGTCCCAGGTAAAAGTCCATCAGCCGGCGCTCGACGGCGCGGATGTGGCGCACGACGCGCAGTGCCGCGACGCCGAACCAGGCCCGGCTCAGTACCCGCCACAAGCGTGAGACGAAACGGTAGTGCTGGACGAACCAAAGAACCGCCACCAAAAGGATGATCACGGCGCCGCCGGTAGCCATCATGATCTCCACCGGCTCCGGCAGCACGCCCGTTCCGAGCGCCAACCCGATGCCGAGCAGCAGGAATGGGATTTCCGCGCAGACATTGACGACCTGAAGCAAGATCAAGCTGGTGGTGCTCTCGCGGAAATTAATGCCGTACCGCTGATGGACGAGAATCGCCTTCATGGGTTCGCCACCCAAAGACGCAAAGGGGGTGACTTGGTTGATCGCTTCGCCGGAAACGTGGATCGGCCAGAGACGGGCAAACCAGCGGACGTTCAACCGCGTAGACCGCAACGTCAAATTCCAGTTGATGGTATCCACCACGTACCAAACACAGCTGATGCCAAGGATCACTGCCAGACCAATCCATCCCAGGCGCGTGACATGGCGCCAAACCTCCGACAGATCGGTGTGATACAGAATAAAGGCGAACACTCCAAGACCGAGCGTGGTGAGCGCGATGGTCAGTATTCGCATGGGCGATCCGGCTTTCACGGCGCAACCACTGGCGACATGAGCAAGAATATTGCCATAACCAGCATCGAATCAGGTCGGTAATAAGAGTGTTTGTTCAAGATTTCTTGGGCGTGCCAGGTCCAATGGGCCGCACTCCGGCCGGTTTCGCTCTTTTAGTCCCGATCCTTTGTTGCAGGCAAGCAACCAGTCGCACCAGCGATCATCGGTCAGGCGTTTACGGAAAACTCGGGCATCGATGTTTCGCATTCTGGATGGGTTCGACGCCTGCCACCACGGTCGGATATATCAGCATTATATTAAACATGCTTTTCTTCAGAGGCTTAACCCGATAAACAGGGGCGATTAGGACTGGGTGCCGCTCAATACTTAGGGGGAAGCGCAATTTAATGTCATTGCATGACGTGCTGCTTTGGGTATGCCTCATACCGGTCATCTGCGGATCGTTTTACGCGCTGCTGTGCATGGCGGTGGCGCTTTGGTATGCCCGGCAGCGGCCGCCGGCCTTCACGGAGAAGGCGTTGTTCCAGCCGCCGGTTACCGTTCTGAAGCCCGTCTACGGTTTGGAGAGCGGCCTCAAGGAGAGGCTGCGCACGGCGTGCCAACAGGACTATCCGGTTTATCAGGTGGTCTTTTGCGTACAGAACCCGGACGACCCGGCGCTCAAAGTGGTCAAGGAGATCCAGGCGGAGTTCGGCGAGACGCGGGTGACGATCGCGCTGCGCGATATTTGCGCGGGCCCCAACGGTAAGGTCAACAACCTGCTCGGCGGACTTGACGTCGCCCGGCACGATGTACTGGTGATCAGCGACAGCGATATCTACCTTCGCCCCGACTATCTGACGGCGATCGTCGCTCCCCTAGAGGACGAGAACGTCGGCGGCGTTTGCACGCTGTTCAAGAGCGCAGGCGCCGAGCATATCTATGAACAACTGGAACTTCTCAGCATCAACGCCGACTTCATTCCGAGCGTTCTGTTCGCCGAGGTCACCGGGGTCGCGGGGTTCTGTCTGGGGCCTTCGGTAGCCACCCGGCAGTCCACCTTGCGTGAATTGGGCGGTCTCGAGAGTTTCGCCGAGTACCTGGCGGAAGACTACGAGATTGGCCGGCGGATCTGGACATCGGGGCGCAAGATGGTGCTGGCACCCTATGTCGTCGACGCCATGCTCGATCTCGAAAACTGGTCGCAGTGGTGGAAACACCAGGTGTACTGGGACCAGAACACCCGCGTCGCCAGTCCCAAAGGCTTTTTCGGCACCATCCTGATCAAGTCCGTTCCGTTCGCCCTGTTGTTCGCGATCCTGACCGGCGGAGATTCGGTGGGGCTGGCCGTCTTGGCCGGTGCCGTCGCTTTGCGGCTCGCGACGACGGCGGTCATTCTCAAGAACGTACTCAGCGATACCGAGGCGCTCCGGGCTTTGTGGCTGTTGCCGTTTCGCGATATTGTCGGTCTGGCCAGCTGGTTCTTCGCCTACGGCCAGCGCAACACCGTATGGCGCGGGGTGGAGTATCGCCTGACCACAGGTGGCCGCATGGTGGTGGCCGGCTCCGATCCCTGCGTAGAGGCCGAAAGCGCGACGCCGACCGAGCGCCCCTCACCGTCCCCCTCACCGTCATCGCGTGAGGCGGCATAGATCGACCCCCGGTAAGCCGATGGCGCCGTCCCCCTATTTGACAACCGAAAGCGCGCTCCGGCGCCGTTCACGAGGATTTCAATGCAGCCTGTAAAACCCTTTTTCTTTGACGTCAGCGACCCCGAAATCGACGAGTTCCTCGAAGGCGCTCGGGCGATCATGAAAAGCGGCGCGCTGATCCTGGGATCCTTCACCGAGCAATTCGAGCAGCAGTTCGCCGACTATGTCGGAACCAAGCACGCCATCGCCGTCAACAGCGGCACGTCGGCCCTCGAGATCCTGCTCAGGATGAAGAACGTCGAGGGCAAAACGGTACTTGTACCCACCAACACCAACTTCGCCACCGCCGCCGCCGTCCTCCGGGCCGGTGGATTTGTCCGCTATCTCGACATGGATCCGAAAACGTTTGCTCCCACGCTCGACATGGTCCGTAAGGCCCTTGAAAACCCGGCGACCGCGTCCGACGGTCCCGTCGCCGGTGTCATCTGGGTGCATATCGGCGGTGTCATTTCCGGAGAATTCCCAAGCGTGGTCGACTATTGCCGCGGCAAAGGCCTTTTCGTCATGGAAGATTCCGCGCACGCCCACGGCAGCGCCATTGGCGGCGTGCGGTCGGGAAATCTGGCGGATGGCGCAGCGTTTTCGTTCTTCCCCACCAAGGTGATGACCACCTTCGAAGGCGGCATGATCACGACCAATGACGACGACGAGGACTATTTGGCGCGCTCCTTTCGCAACCAAGGCAAGCGCGGCATGGCCTTCGGCGGCATCCATCACGATCTCGGCAACAGCAACCGGATCACCGAAATCAGCGCCGTGTTGGGGTTGATCCAATTGCGGAAACTGCCGGAAATGGTGGCGACCCGGCAACGCGGCTACGAGGCGATCACCAGCGCCCTGGGTAGCGCGGGTATCGAATACGTTTCAACGGGCCACATGGACGCGGCGAGCCAGTATAAGCTGATCGTTCTGCTGCCGGAGGGGGCTAGCGCCGAGGACGTCAAAAAAGCGCTGGCCGCCGAGGACGTATTTCTGGGTGGCGCCGTCTATGAAATCCCCTGCCACCAGCAGCCGGTGTTCGAAGGCATCTGTGCCGGCGTATCCTATCCCGAGGCCGAACGCTGGTGCCCGAACCACATCTGTCCACCGCTCACCAGCGGAACGACCGAGGAGCAGGCTGTTCACGTCGGTGGTGCTCTTGTTCGCGCTCTTCGGAACTGAACCGATCAATACCAATGGTGGTTAACAAAAACCCCTTGTGACGGCCGTCCCGGATCCTCGAACGGCCGTCACAACGAGCCATTATTAACAACCGTTGGTGTTAGGCAGCCGTCGTCGGATCGATCATTTTCTTGACTGCCGTAATCTTTGTTGCAGGAAATCCACTGATCTCGGCGTGCTTGCGAATAATGTCTTCGTCTTTTGCGAGGTATACGCAAAATGTCTTGTTGTCGGCGACGTAGCTTTCCACCCATTGAATGTCCGTCCCCAGCTCTTCGAGCACCTCATTGGATTTGGCGGCAGCCTCCCGCAACTGATTCCGTTCGAAAGTTCCGACCTCTGGAATCTCCCGCTCGATGATGAATTTCTGTAGTGCCATTCGATCCTCCCTCGGTTAGGCCTCCGTGACGTGCACGTTGCTATTGGGGTTGGCAACGACGGCAAGGATACTTGATACCAACCTGCGTTGATACTAACGCATTGTGACGGCCGTCCGGGAACCTCGATAGGCCGCCCGAAGGGTCGTGTTTCCGGCTTCCTCGGTGCGTCCGAACCGCTTGACGATGCGACAGCATCGCCTGCGCGGCTCCTCCTGCCGAGGATGCGCGAAACACGATCACAATGAGTCCCTATCAGTGAGCGTTGGTATGAGACATGGCGGCGGAGCGCCGGTAGTGTTCGGTCTTGGCGATGGCCGCCGAGGGGCCTTGGCCGTCCAGGCTGGGCGCGTCGGTTACGGGGTCGATGCCGAAGTGGCGGCAGACATTAACCGCAAGACTGAACGCCAAAGACATCTTGCCCGGCAGCGCCACCACCGCCTCGCCACCATCGATGATGTGGTACTGATAGTTCCGGAGGTGGCCGTTGTTGACGATTTCGGTTTTGATGCCGAAGTAGAGGTCGGCGCTGTGACCACTAAGGTCGATATCGAAGATCTTCCGGGCTTTTTCGATCATGCGCTGTTTGACCGCGGCCTCGTCCACCGTCTCGTCGACGTCGAAATAGACGGCGTTGCCGATCAGCGAATAGCCGCCATGATCGGAGCAGTGGTACATGTGGTTGAAGGTGTTCTTGATGTCGATGGTCATCCAGGCGAAGTTGAAATCGAGAATCGCCGGTTTGACCACCAACAAAGGACTCTTGAGGACTTTGGTGCGCACACCGGTTAGGTTTCCCACATTATGTCCCGACGACACAATTACGTGCCGCGCTTTGTAGGCGCTGCGCTGATCGGAGACGGACCGCCGGCCGGCTTCCGACACGACGGAATTGGTCTTCAGCTCGCCGCCACACGTCAAGAACGAGTTCAGCAGATCGGCCATCAGGCAGTCCGCGTCGAACGTGCGATCACGGCTTTTCATGATCTTGCCGGCGATGCCGGGGTTCAAATTGAAATTCCTGTTGGAGAGACAGCGCGACAGGTTTGGGCTGAAATTGACGAACTTGATCTGCGGACTGAGTTCGCGGGTGAAATCGATGGTTTCGAACCAAGAAAGCCGCGTTTGGGCACGCAATGTCGCAAGAGACCACAGCGGCTTTTGCCAACGCTTGATCTCTGGGTTCGAGGGACTAGCGTAAAAGTAGTAATTATTGGAATTCTTGAACCAGCCGGCACTATTGCGGGTCAGCAATGTGCGCCCCGACCGGAGGTTCATGTTGGGAAAGCTGCCGTAGTAGTTGAACAGATCGTCGAGATTGCCCACCAGTTGCCGGAAATAGCGGCTGGACGGCAGAGCCGCGTAAAGCGCGCCGGTATGAAACCAGCCCTGCTGCTGGGCGGTGGAATGGGCACAGATCTTGTCTTCGGCTTCGAGGAGGAGAACGGATCGACCGGACCTTTGCAAGAGTTCCGCTGTCGCCAAGCCCGCGATTCCCGCGCCCACAACAATAAAATCATGCATTTTCAATATGGGCTTTCACGTTGGTTTCCATTCGCGAGTGTCTCACTTGTTTTCTCTTCACGATTAGCACCGGTCTACAACATCCGATCGCCGCGGCGAACGTCTGACGTTTCGCCGCTTCAGTGAATCCCGCGTCGGAACTTGAGCAACAGCAACGGAAACTACTGGTATGCGGTCCACATTTCTACTAAATCACAAAATGAATCGGCCGCTGCCGATATCGTGGGCACCACCTGAAGGACCGCTCGCCGGTTTCGGGTGTCGGCAGGGAGAGAGATCCGATGTCAGAGGTTTCATCCGCAACACTGGCCGCTACTCCGGGCGTCGCCCGGGAAAATCAGGACGAGGACGAAGAGCGCTCTTATCAGGCGGGCGGAAAGAAAACCAAGTCGCCGCGGAGCAATCCGCTTGACGTCTTGAGCTTGGTTTTCCAGCAGGGCGGGCCGGGTTTTTGCCAGTTCGCGCTGAGCAATGCCTGTAACGCCAATTGCGGCTTCTGCAATTTCGCCCGCGATACGCTGCCGAAGGAAGAGTGGGAATTCGTCGAGCGGCAGGGCGCGCTGGATGCCATCGACATCCTCCACAAGCAGGGGATCCGCTATCTGGTCCTTACCGGCGGCGAACCGACGCTGCATCCGAACCTTGTGGACATTGTTCGCCACGGCGCCGAATCGGGCATCAAGGTGTTGTTGGTCAGCAACGCCGGCTTGCTCAAGCCGCACAAGATCCACGAGCTGATCGACGCGGGCCTTTCGAGTTTCATTATCTCCATCGATGCCGCCAATGTGACCGATCACGAGGAAAATCGGGGTCTGCCGGGTGTGTGCGAGCGTATCCGCACGGCCAACGAGATTTTCGCGGAACGGAACATCAAAGCCACCGCCTCCGTGACGATGAGCCGCTTGGTGGATTATGACGCCCTCCCCGAATTCCTCGCGTCGCTCGGATTCTCTTCGGTGGTTTTCTCGTACCCGCTGAAGTACCTGCCGTCGTTCTTCCTCGGCTACCGCGATTCTCACCTCGTGGATTATACCGCCGACGAGCTCGAAGCGGCTTACGAGAAGGTGAAGCAACTCAAGAAGCGGTTCCATGTGGTCAATCCGCTGCTGTCTTTGGAGGAGATGCAGCGGTTTGTCCGCAAAGAGGAGCAGAAGTACGAATGCCTCGCCGGGTTCCGCTATTTCTTCCTCGATTGGCAGCTGATGCTGTGGCGCTGCCATCATTGGGAAGAGCCCATGTGTTCCATCTATGACTTCGACGAAACCAAACTTATCCGCGACGGATGCACGCGGTGCATGATCAACTGCTATCGCGACTCCAGCTTGATGCAGGGCGTCGCGGTCTCAATGCATGACGCCTATCAGGCGGTCCGCAAGGGCAACATCGTCGAGGGTGCCAAGGCTCTGGGGCGAAAATCCACGATCGATTCAATCCGCGCGGTCGCCGAGGAATTCTCTTGGATCAAAAAATTCTAAGGCAGTCGATTTTCTTTGAGTTCTACGTCCAGTCGAAGTTCTCGATGTTCAAGTCCTGCTTGTTCATCCGCTTCTGCGAGAAGTTAAGCACCCACGACGCGATGTTGGCCTTGGTGACCGGCGGCGGCAAGCGGCGGATCATCGACGGGTAGTTGTAGAAGCTTTCGTACAAGCCCTTGACCCGCTGTTCGAGTTCCTCGGGCGTGCCTTCTTCGGGTTTGATCTTGCAGACATTGCCGACGCGGGAGCGCATGACAGTCTCGTCGAGCATTCGGTCGCTGCTTTTCATCCGATCGTAGAGCGGCGTACCTTTGGCGGGATCCAGGATATAAAAGTAGGCGACAGGAACCTTGTGCTGCTCGAGAAACGAGATGGTTGACGGATAGACATCCGGTGTTTCACCGTCGATGCCGAAGACGAAGTTCAGCGAATAGCTGATGCCACGGCGGCGCAGGCTGCTGAGAATTTCTTCGTATTCGGATACTTTATTGAAGTTTTTGTTGACGTTGGCGAGCGTACTTTGGCTGATGCTTTCCATTCCCATATTGACATGCAGCAGCCCGCTCTTCTTGGCGAGGTCCATAAATTCCTGGTCGAGGCACAAATACGTGGTCCACAGCGTCGACCAGCGGATCTTGAGGGGAATGAGCGCCTCCATCAACTCCATGGCCCGCTGCTTTTTGCCGGCAAACATACTGTCGGCGAAAAACACGTTGCTGGCGCCGACGGCGCGGACTTCGTCGACGATGTCCTGGACCGGACGCTGCCGGTATCGCTCTCCCACATAGAACCGCTCGGAACAGAACTCGCACTTGAACGGACAGCCGCGCGACGTCTGCACCGTATACGTGCGCAATGGCTTAAGGCCTTGCATCTTCACAAGATCGTAACGGGGAAGCGGCAGGGATCGAAGATCATGGGGCCGCTCGGCACGATAGATCTTTTCCAGTTTGCCGGCCGCCGCGTCGTCTAGCATCCGTTGCCAGATTAACTCGCCCTCGCCAAT
>CAKZLS010000478.1 GCA_937127205.1 uncultured Rhodospirillales bacterium | reverse complement strand
GTAATCGTTTTGCCGGGCGGGAGTTCGGCCGCCAAAGCCGCCGTTTCGGCATTGTCGAGATTGACCACCACCGTCCCGGCCCTGGCGACGAAGTCCCGGAACAGCGTGCGCAGTTCGTCGAGCGACTTGTGGTCCAGCGCGATATTGTTCAGCACCGCGATGGTGGGATTGTAGAGCGCGATGGAGCCGTCGCTCTCGTCCACCTCGGCGGCGAACAAGTCGCTGTTTCCCACCGCCGCGCTAGCAAAAGGCGAATCGGCGGTCACGAAGTTCTTCATTACCGCGCCGTTGACGATGGTGGGCCGGCGGCCGGTGCGCTGCAGAATCCAGCCGATCATCCCGGTGGTGGTGGACTTGCCGCTGGTGCCGGCGACGGCGATGCTCGTCGGTGCGGCGTTGAACAACCCGGACAGCAAGTCGGCCCGCGACATCCGGGGTATCCCCAGTTGCCGCGCCGCCTGGACGTCGGGTACCGTTTCTTCGATGGCGGTGGACGCCACCAGGATTTGATCGGGGTGGGTGAGACCGCTGCCGTCCTGAGGAAACAGCGCGATACCGCGCGCACGGAGAAAATCGAACTTCTGCGCGGTGCGTCCTTGGTCTAGCATGCGGTCGGAGCCCTTAACCTCATGGCCCTGGGCTCGAAGGATCAGGGCCAGCGGCAGCATTCCGCTGCCGCCGATCCCGCAAAAGAAATAGCGCTTTTGTTGAGTCATCCGCAGATGAGTACAACCTAGAGCAATATCCTTTCAAGTGGAATCACCTGAACGAATTTACTTGCTGAAAAAATAATAGCTTAGAGCAACTGACAAGAAGACCGGAGACGAGAACCGATCGTATGCACCAAAACAAGCTCTTAATCGGCGTCGTGGCACCCGGATCGCGCATTGATTCGGCTATCGTCGACAAGGTCGCCGACCTTGCCTCCCGGCTCTACCCCGACCAAACACCCGAGATCGTCTATCACCCGCAGTGTTTT
The DNA here is from genome assembly GCA_937127205.1 of uncultured Rhodospirillales bacterium. Taxonomy (GTDB): domain Bacteria; phylum Pseudomonadota; class Alphaproteobacteria; order Rhodospirillales; family Defluviicoccaceae; genus CAKZLS01. Next base: position 900 of record CAKZLS010000478.1, on the reverse strand, counting down.
CTCTCATCCGGGCACTTCGCCGGTGACGACGCCCAGCGCACCGCCGCGTTTCTCGAGATTGCCAACGACGAACGGTTCGATGCGCTGTGGTTCGCGCGCGGCGGGTATGGGTCATGCCGGATTGCCGAGGACGTGATGGCAGGGATCACGGATCGCGCCCGGCGGAAACGCTATCTCGGCTACAGCGACGCCGGCAGCCTGCTCGCCGGGCTTTATGCTAGAGGGTTCACCAGGCTTGCCCACGCTCCCATGCCGGCGGACATCTTGCGTCCGGGCGGCGAGGCCGCGGTCGCCCGGGCACTCGGTTATCTGATGGGCCAATCGGAGGACGCCATCGAACCTAGCGTCTCCACCGATACCAAAACAGCGGCCTTTAACATCACCATTCTCAGTCACGTGTTGGGAACGCCGCTGCAGCCGGACCTCACCGGTCATGTGCTCATGCTCGAGGAGGTGTCAGAGCATATGTACCGCATTGACCGGGCGATGTTTCACATAACCGGCAACCCGGGGATCCGGCGCGTGGCCGGTATTATGCTCGGACGATGCAGTCAGATCCCGCGGAACGAACCGGATTTCGCCCAAACCGAGGAGGATGTGGTTCGACACTGGTGCGCGCGCTCCGGAATCCCCTACCTCGGCCGCGCCGACATCGGCCACGACATCGACAACAAGATCGTTCCTTTCGGCCGCCCGCTGTCGGACTGATGGGCTGACGACGTACGCCTCTTGTCAGGACTTAAGATTGAGCGCCTGGCTTTCGCCGAGCGCCCCCCCGGTGCGGGATACGAAATCCTGGGCGACGCGCTCGCTGAAACCGAAGAGAAAACCTACCGCCCAGGCGATATAAGGCGTCGACGACCCGGAGAGGTCGACGCCCAAAAATGAAACCAAGCCGGC
>CAKZLS010000477.1 GCA_937127205.1 uncultured Rhodospirillales bacterium | reverse complement strand
TTCCGGACCACGACTTCTTGGAGATACCTTGGACCGCAGACTGACAGCGATTATGGCCACCGACGTGGTGGGCTACACCCGACTCATGGGCGAGGACGAGGCAGGAACGCTTGCCGCGCTCCAGGCCCACCGGGCCGAATTCACCGATCCGTTGATCGACGCGAAGGGCGGGCGCATCGTCAAGCTCATGGGCGATGGCGTCCTGGCGGAGTTCGCCAGCGTTGTGGATGCGCTGGAATGCGCGGTGGCGATGCAACGCGGCATGGCCGAGCGCAATCAACATATTCCCGCCGAGCGGCGGATCGCGCTGCGCATCGGCATCAACCTCGGCGATGTCATCGTCGACGATAACGATATCTACGGCACCGGCGTCAATGTGGCGGCGCGCCTGGAAACCTTGGCTGAACCTGGCGGCATTAGTCTGTCCGACCGCGTCGTCGAGCAAGTCGAGGGCAAGGTGGACGTGGGTTTCGTCGCGCTCGGGCCGCAGACGGTGAAGGACATGGAGGCGCCGGTTAACGCCTACAAGGTGCTGCTTGACCCCGCCGATGCCGGCAAGACGGTGGGGGCGCCGGTGGCTCCCCCGCCGGAACCGCGCCGGCGCCAATGGATGATGGCCGCCATGGCCCTCGCCCTATTGGTCGGCATCATCGGAACCGTCACATGGTTTCAGTTCGGAAAACCGGCCATGGAAGCAGCTTCCGAGGCGAATATGGCGTTTCCGCTTCCGCAACAGCCGTCGATCGCGGTGCTGCCCTTCGACAATCTGTCCGGCGATCCCGATCAGGAATTTCTCGTCGATGGCCTGACCGAGACCGTCATCGGAACGCTATCCAAAGTCCCGTCGCTGTTCGTCATCTCCCGAAACTCGACCTTCACATACAAAGGCGAGGCCGTACCGGTAAAGCAGGTGGCCGAAGAACAGGGCGTGCGTTACGTGCTGGAGGGAAGCCTCCAGCGTTCCGGGGACCGCATTCGGGTCACGGCGCAGCTGGTTGACGCCCTGGAGGGCCATCATCTGTGGGCCGAAAAGTACGACCGGGAGTTCAAGGACATCTTCGCGCTGCAGGACGATATCGCCCAGAACATCATGGTCGCCCTTCAAGTGGAGTTGACCGAAGGCGGGGAGTTGCTTGGCGCGCACACGCGGGCGCCAAGCCTCGAGGCCTACGAGCTGTTGATGAAAGCGCGATATCACAACAACCGGGTCAGCAAGGAAGACAACGCCATCGCCCTTGAGCTCAGCACCCGGGCCACCGAGATCGCGCCCAAGTATCCCGATGCCTGGGCTCAGTTGGGGGCGCAATACCTGAACGAGGCCCGGCTGGGATGGCGGGATGACCGCGAGGAGTCGTTCACGCGGGCGGTTCAAGCCGTCGAGCAGGCCTACGAATTGGATCCGTCGGTGGCGGGAACCAACGCTCTCCTGGGCCTTATCAATGTCTACCTCCGAAACTACGACGCGGCCATCGTGCATGCCCGCAAGGCCGTCGAGCTTGCGCCCGGCGACGCCGGAATTTTGGCCCAGTTGGCCTGGATTCTCGCCTACGCGGGTGAACCCGAGGAGAGCATCCAGCTTCTCCAACAAGCCATGCGCCTGAGCCCGGACTATCCGGCCTGGTACGCCGGCACCCTCGGTCTCGCCTATATGATGACCGGCGATACAGAGAACGCGATCGCCGCCCATGAGCAACTGATCGAGCGCGACAGCGCGTTGCAGTTCGGATATGCGCGGCTCGCCGGTATCCATGCCGAATTGGGCCACCCGTGGAAAGCCCAGGAATACGCCTCGGAATTGCTCAAGGTCATGCCCGATTTCAGCATCGACGATTGGACCCGGATCGCGCTCTACCGCGATACAGACGACCTGGAGCGCGAGCTCGCCATGCTGCGCAAGGCCGGCTTGCCGGAAACCAGCGACTGACCCTTACTGCGGTTCAAATCTCCAGCGACCGGCTCAGTTCCGCCTCGATGACGCCGGCGAGTTCGGTCTCGGTAGCCGCGCGCTTGGAGTCCGCGCCGATGGCCGACGGATCCGCGGTGCCGAGGCGGGACCACTCGGAATGGGTCTTGGCCCGCGACAGCGCTTTCGGCAGCCGGCCCGACGTCCACGTCTTTTCGCCCTCTTTCGCCTGGGCCTCGATCTGGATTTTGTCGGGGCTGGCATGGCCGCGCCGAAGCAACGCCCGGATCAGCCGCATCTGGCGCACCGCCAATAGACGGAGCGTTTCTTCCTGGACGCGCAGCGCGGTGAATCCGCGAACCGTGTCGGCGATGCGCTTGCCGTGGCTTTCGAAGGTGCCGTAGAGGCCGCCGATGGTGGCGCCGAGGGCGGCGGCGGCGCCGAGGGTCATGCCGCCGACCATGGCGTCCACCGCCAGTCCGGTAAGGCCGCCCGCCACCGCGCCGCCGCCCGCGCGGACTCCGAAATCCATGAGCGACTCAGGGCTGAACAGGTCCATACCCCATTCTCCGTTGTCGAGCGGAACCAGATCGGCTTCGTAATCATCGGGACGGAAGCGGAACATTTCCAGCAGCGCCGCCACGCAGCGATGCTCGCGGTCGCGCACCGCCTGCTTAAGTGCTTCCACGATGGGCGCGGTGTTCGGTTCGTCGGTGGACACCAGAACGCGGTACGCGGCGACGTCGATGAGCAGATCGGCCAGCAGGTCGGCCGACGCGCGGATCAGGTTGGCGCGGCGTTGCTTGCGGTCCTTGATCAGCGCCGCCAGGGTGGGGCGAAAGGTGTCCAGCAGGCTTTGCATCTTTTCGAACAATCGCTGCTCGGCGTTTTCATTGAGGACCACGGTGTCGAATTCCGCCACCGCGTGCATGCCCGCGCGGCTCAAATGCTCCCGCCACTGCTCGGTCTTGGCCTCCGCGCTGGCCACGAAGTTCAGCACCGGCACCACCGGGATCGCGCAGCGGCCGAGGATCTCCAACTCATCGCGATGCTTACCGAGCACCCGGTCGCGGGCGTCGATGACGTAAAGGGCGATGTCGCTGTCCAGTACCTGGCGGATCGCCTTGGCTTCCTGCTCGAAGGCGCCCTCGGGTCCCGCGTGAGCCGCCGGACTGTCGAGAAAGCCGCGGATCGCGTCGATCCAGTCGGTTTCACGACCGGGGCGCAGTCCGTCGAGATGTTCCAGCAGGCCGATGGAATCCTCAAGTCCCGGCGTGTCGTATAGTTCCACCATCGGCATGCCGTCCACCAGCAGAACGGTACCTTCCACGTGGCGGGTGGTGGCCGGGCGGTCCGAAACTTCGCCGAAATCGACGTTTTGGGTGAGCGTGCGCAGCAGCGACGTCTTGCCAGTATTGGTGTGACCGACGACGGCAATTTTGACAACGGGCAGCGGCAGGGAACGGGTCATGATACGGTCTCGTCCGACAGCGCCCGGTTGAAGCGGTCCCGAAGCGCATGAAGCCAGGCTCGGACGTCTTCGACGCCGCGAAGGGCGGGCGGGTCATCGTCTCCCGCCATCCGGTCGATCACCTGGGTGATGGCGGTTTCGTCCCGGCCCTGCAAGTGCAGGACCACGGCGAACAAGGCGGCGCCATTGACCGCTTCGCTCAGGTCGACGGCGCTGTCCGCGGCGGTGTCCGCATTTGTTTTGGCGGGACCCATGAATGCCGAGACGGCGGCGCCCAATCCTGCCCAGGCCGGCAGCGCGGCAATGGCCACCGGCGAGACGACGGTGGCGGCGGCGACGCAGCCGAGCGCGCCGGCCAGTGCTCCGGCGCTCAGCCAGCGGGGATTGAGGCGCAATCGCGCGGGCAGCAAATCGATCATTCGGTCGGCGCCGGATTTCAGATCTTGTATGTGAGAATTAGGATCTAACATATTGAATTTAAAATTTGTTATCCATGCTTGTCCGCCGCCTTGATAAAGCCGGGCAATGGCGCGCTGCAACTCCGCCCGTTCGGCGACATCGGGCGAACCCGACCAACGACGGGCGTGGTCCAGGATCAAATCGAAGGAGTCGTCGATGCGCCCGACCGGTGGAGAGGCCGGGCTTCCGGTGCCGGCTCCCAGGAGCGCCGCGAGGCGGGCGCGGCTGGCG
>CAKZLS010000476.1 GCA_937127205.1 uncultured Rhodospirillales bacterium | reverse complement strand
TGTTGCGGCTGAAGCACCGGGTTGCTACTTCGGGTATCTTATCAACGAGCTCTGACGGAGAGAGAAACATGGCGAAACCATTGCTGCATCTGGTGTTCGGCGGCGAAGTGAAGGACCCGGGAGGTGTCGAGTTTGTCGACGTGGACAACCTGGATATGGTCGGCATCTTCCCGAACTACGAAACGGCGCTCAAGGCTTGGCGCGGGGTCAGCCAGCGGCATGTGGATCACGCCAAGATCAAGTACGTGATCGTGCATTTACACAAACTCATGGATCCGGACGAATAGACCGGGCAGGAGACGATTATGGGCGCGACCACAATCATGATCATCCGCCACGCCGAAAAACCAGGCACGTACGACGGCATTGACTACCGGGGCGTGAACCCCTCGGGCGCGGAAGACAAGGAGTCGCTGGTCACCCTCGGATGGGAACGGGCGGGCGCACTGGCAACCCTGTTTTCGCCGCCGTGGGGTCCTGGCGGAACACGGTTGTCCGTTCCCGGGTCGGTGTTTGCCGCCGATCCCGCCGACAAGAGCAAACCGGACGCTAAAGGCCACAAAGCCGATGACGAGCCCAGTCAGCGCCCCTACCAGACGGTGAGTGCGGTCGCCGCCAAGCTGGGCTTACGCATCGACACACGCTTTGCGAAAGACAAATTTAAAGCCATGGTCGGCGCGGCGCTGGGCTACGATGGCGCGGTTCTGATCTCCTGGCAGCACCAGGACATACCGCACCTGGCCCGTCACATCCTCAAACACACGGGCACGCCTGGAAACTGGTTTCCCGTACCGGACACTTGGCCGGGCGATCGCTACGACCTCGTGTGGGTTTTCAGCCGGCCGGCCGGGCTTGGACCGATGACCGCCGTTCATCAGGTGCCGCAGATGCTGCTGGCGGGCGATAAGGACACGGTGATCCCGCCGCCTTCCGGATGACGGCATACCATCGGTCGCGATCAGTGGTCCGACAGATGCGCCACAAGGCAGAGCGGTCCGTCCAACCCCCTGGATATTTTTTGAGCAGCGCGATGAGGATGGCAACACACCGTTCGATGGAGCCTCAGTCCGGGTCGGCATTGCCGCCGCCGTTGCGGGGGGGGTTCAATTTAAGAGGGCATTTCGTTACGCTATAAAAACAACCATCGATTAGTTTATTAATTTCATAAGACAAATTAAAATAATTGGTTATCGCGGCTGATGCACATTCTTTGCATCGGGTGCATTGCGCATCTGCGGGGGGAGACGCGGGATGACACTGAAACGTGACTCACGAGAGGCGGGTTTAAGCATCCGTCAGTCTTCCAGCTTATCCATCAGAAACACGCTCGAACGACGTCCGTCATGGGGATTGGCGGCGTTGCCGAGATGGAGTGCGCGCGCGTTGAACTTTAATCGCTAGCAGGAGGCATATGATGCTTACAAACGTTTCACACGCGGGTGGAGTCGAGAACGTCGATGAAATCCAGTTCAGAACACCATTCGGCTACATGTTCGAATATCAGGCCAACGAAGCCGACGCCCTATTGCCCGTCGCCGAGCGGACCGAGGACGCGCTGCTCATGCTCGGCGATGCCATGGGGGAACCCGGTACGGACGCCGCGCTCGATTCGGACATTCCCGCGATCTTCACCTACCTGGGTCAGTTTATCGACCACGACGTAACGGCGAGAACCGACCGCGACACGGGGATCAGCCGGATTGCCATGGCCGATGGGCGACCGCGCACCATCACCCCACTCACGCCGCAACAAGTGGTCGCACACCTCAAGAACGGCCGGCGCCCTCAGCTGGACCTCGACAGTGTTTACGGCGATGGCCCGGGTCTTCTGAGCGGCGCCGCAATTGAGGCGAATACGGAGGCTCAGGCGCTCTACACAAGCGACAAGAAGCTCGATGTGCAAACGGTTGGCGACGGCTTCGATCTGCCGCGGGATGGGCGCCGTGCCAAGATCGCCGATATGCGCAATGACGAGAACTTGAACGTCACGCAGCTGCACGCGGCCTTCCTTGCTTTTAACAATGTCGTCTTCGACGCGCTCAGTTCCGGCGGCCTTTCCCCTATTCCCGCCTACATCGAAGCGCGGCGATATGTTCGCTGGGCCTATCAATACTTGGTGGTCAACGACTATCTGCCCCACGTGTGTGACCCCAATGTGGTCCACGATGTCCTTGTGAACGGTCCGCGATTCTTCGGACCGGGAACCGGCGGGGATAATTTGTTCATGCCGCTGGAATTCGCAACGGCCGGTTTCCGCTTTGCCCATTCCATGGTGCGGCAATCGTACACGATCCGCCCCGGGACGACCCGCACCATCACCGATTTGCTTGGCACGTCGACCGAACTCGGCCCCAGAAACAACAAAACCGTGGACCTGTTGGCGGAGGCTCCTGACGGCAGCTTCCAGTTGGATCCGGCGAATATTATACACTGGTCAAACTTCGCCGAGTTCGAGGGACACCCGCCACCGCAGAAGGCCCGCAAGATCGACCCGAGGCTTGCCGAGGGATTGTTCGATCTCAGTTTCGAAGAGACCGCGGCCGGGACGATGATCCGCCATCTCGCCAAGCGCAATCTGATGCGGGGTTACCTGCTCGGAATTCCAACGGGAGAGGCGGCGGCGGCGGCCTTGGGCGTGTCCAGCAGCTCGGGAAGGCTGAAGAGTTGCCGATTCA
>CAKZLS010000475.1 GCA_937127205.1 uncultured Rhodospirillales bacterium | reverse complement strand
CAAACCTGGCCCAAGCGACGCTTCAAATCAAAAACCAGAAGAGTCGTGTCGTGTGGGCCGATGCATCCCCCACGGTGAGAAATCCGGGCTAAAACGGAAGCGCACGCTGCATTCGCGGGTGCCACTCGCCACCCCACCGGCGGGTCTCATCCATCACCCGCTTCTTTCGGGGGTCGCCGGCGATAGCTGGGTTGGCCCAGTCCTCGACCGCCCACACCTGCCCTTCGGGATGTGGCAAAAGCAGATCCGGATTCCATAGGTAGTCCACCTGCAGCAATTCAGAGTCTTTGTGCCTGACGAACCGCGGCCCCACCCATACGGCCGGGGCGTACAGGTCCATCTTCTTGGCATAGAGGTCCAAGGCCTTGTTGATCCAATGCGGATCGCCCTTCAGGCCCATGCTGACGTTGCGCACATGCCAGCAATCCTCCTTGGCTTTGTCCGACACCGTTGTCGTCTCGAAGAAGTAATCCTCGTGGCTGCAGTTCACTCTCGGCTTGAAGTAGTCGCGGCGGCCGATTTCGACGAGATAGATCAAAATGAGGCGGTCGATGACGTCTCCATTCACCCCCACCAAAATCTTGCGAAAGGACGTTCCGCGGGACAAGTCCTTGGATCCGGAGAATGCCTCCCTCCATTCGCCCGGCGGCAGCGGCACCTTGATGTCGCCGATGGTCGTTGTCGGCTGTTGCGGCCCGGATGCCGCGGACGGTGTTGATCGAGGACTCTCGCACGCCGCAAGGAGCGATACCACCAGAAGGGCGAGGATCGCCGGAACTACTCGGCGGCGGGCCACATGGGGGACCGTCATCCTCAGCACCCGCCGCAACTGGACGATGTCTGGCTGGCGTTGCCGCCTGCCCGAGCACTGTCGGCAAGCCGCTTGCGATCGCTCAACGCTTGCATGCGGCCTGGGGGCGCGGCATCGGCGGGAATATCGGTGATTGCCTGCACCACCGTCATCTCCAGGCTGGCATTCGTCAGCCCCGCCGATGGCGCGCCGGGTTCGTTGGGCGCTTCCGTCTTTCCAGGGGCAGCAATCACGGTGGCTTGGTTTTCTTCGCACGTTACCTCGCCGCCACCGTCCACGTCACGCACCCGAACCCGCCCTCTCTCGACCAGAACTTCCGTTCGTCTATTTCCGTCCACCCGCACGACGAATGTGGTCCCGCGAACGCCGATAATGGCGCCGGGGGTGCGAACCTCGTAGGCATCGCTGTCCATCTTGCCGCTCACGAAACGCATGACGCCCTTGCTCATACTCACCACGAGCTTTCGGGCGCCGGCACTGCCCGCGTAAACAAACTCGTCAAGCTTGACCTGAGATCCCGGACCAGTGGTAAGTGTGGTATCGTCGAGAAAGGTTAGCCGCGCCGAACTGTCGGCACCGGTTTCGATGGATTCCTGCCAGTAGACCGGGTCCTCTGCCGAAAGGGGCCTCGGTGTCGCATCAAGAACGCCTTGAACCGACCGTACAACGACGGACGCTTCACCGATTTGCTTGACCTCCGCCCTCACCTCCAAGGGCGCACAAAACAGTGCAAGGGCCGAACCAAGCATCGCCCAGCGAATGATCAAGTGCGCGTTCATGGTCGTAGAACGGGTCCCATGCGAGTAGATTTCCACCGCATCGTCGCACTTCCGCTAAAATCGGGCAAGCCGGAAGGCCGTTGCCCTGGAGTCACAACGCGCGTTAGAGCAAGCAAACGAGGG
>CAKZLS010000474.1 GCA_937127205.1 uncultured Rhodospirillales bacterium | reverse complement strand
GCTTGACTGTCACCGAGCGTATAGACCGCTGCGCCGCAACCACCGTGAAGCCCGGCAGCGGCATTCGCGACATCAATATTCCGAAGATTCTGCAACAGCGCTTCGGTCACATCGATTGCGGTGTTTTTGCACGAGTGGTCACGGGCGGCTCTATCGCGGTCGGCGATGCACTGCAGATCAATTCACCGCAAGAGTCCTAAGCCGCCGTTTCCGCCTCATCGGCCGACGCTTCGCTGGCCGCCGGCTCAGCAACAGGCGTTTCCACCACCGGACTCTCAGCGGTCACCGGCACAACTCGGCTGCGGTCGGGACCACGTCCCCCGCCATTCGCATCGGCAGCGCTGACAAGTCGATAATAGTGCTCGGCGTGCTGATAAAAGCTTTCCGCAGTAATCGGATCTCCAGCCGAAAAAGCGTCTCGCCCTAACACCAGGTACCGGTCAAGGACTTGCTGGGCCGTGCCGCGAATCTTTCCGTCCGGGCCATTGCTCTCAAACGTTTGGTTTCTCGACGACGGACCGCGCTTATTATTACCGCGGTTACGTCCACGTCTGGGATTTGAACCGTGTTTCATTTCACCTTAAGAGTTTTTGGCCGCATTCGCTCCGCCGATTGAAGCTCGCATCGCGAGCTTGATCACTTATACCGGTACCTCGAACCAAAAAATGTCCGAGGAAGACCTATTGTATGGGAGCGTGCTGTATAAGTGCCTTGCGGCAGTTTTTCCTGTGGCGCATCCGCCACTCACGAATTTAAAACTAATCGGGAACTGGTTGGTTTCCAACTGTTTTTTTGCCGAGCGCCCTAGATAGTGTTAGCGATCCGCACGCAACGCGGAATGCTCGCAAAATCGTCTTTAATTTCAATATGTTCAAAGCCCTGTTCTCGAATCAATTTCGTTACGTCAGCGGCTCCACCAGCACCGATCTCTAGGAAAGCCGAGCCGTTGCGAGCCAAAAGCCGGCCCAAGTGGGGAACGATTGCCCGATAGGCGGTCAGCCCGTCGGGTCCGCCGGACAGAGCCAAACGGGGCTCGAATTGAGAGACTTCAGGCTCCAAACCAATGATATCCCGATCGGCAATGTAGGGAGGATTTGAGATGACCACATCAAAACGGCCGTGCAGGCCGTTCGCCCAATCACCCCTAACGAAATCAGCGCGATCGGCAAGTCCAAGTGCCGCCGCGTTTTGACGGGCGATTTCCAGCGCATGCATAGACAAATCCACCCCTACGCCCCACGCCCTCGGCAATTCCGCGAGCAGGGCGAGTAGGATACACCCACTTCCGGTGCCGAGATCCAGAATACGGAGATCACCATTGTGTCCACCCAGCCAATTCAGAACGGCCTCGACCAAGGTTTCCGTGTCAGGGCGGGGGACCAGGGTATGGTGACCAACATGGAAGGAAAGGCTCCAAAACTCCCGACGGCCAAGGATATGAGCGAGCGGCTCTCGCTGCGCCCGGCGGTTCACCGCCGCATCGAAATTTGCCTTCCGGCCGAGGTCAACGCGACGTTCCGGATAGCCGAGCACCATCTCGCTGGTAATGCCCAAGGCATGACTTGCCAGTAATCGCGCCTCAAGCTGTGGATTGGGGACGCCGGCCGCAGCAAGAATTCGCTGCGCACCACTCAAAGCGCCGGCGAGGGTTACCCCATCGGTCAATGGGTCGCGGCCAGCCGAGCGGTTTGATCTTCTGCGACGAGCGCGTCGACAATTTCGTCCAATTCTCCGCCTATTACTCTCTCGAGTTTATGCAATGTCAGATTAATCCGATGATCGGTAACGCGCCCCTGCGGAAAATTGTAGGTCCGTATTCGCTCCGACCGATCCCCCGATCCAACTTGCAACTTGCGCTCCGCCGCACGCTCCTGGTCGGCTCGGGAGCGCTCCAGTTCGTATAGGCGAGCCCGCAGGATCTTCATGGCCTTGGCCCGGTTTTTGTGTTGCGATTTTTCGTCCTGCTGGGTCACCACCAGTCCGGTCGGCACATGGGTGATGCGAACGGCGCTGTCCGTGGTATTGACGGATTGTCCCCCGGGACCGCTTGCCCGGTACACATCGATGCGCAGGTCCTTGTCTTCGACCTTAACATCCACCTCCTCGGCTTCCGGCAACACGGCAACAGTTGCAGCCGACGTGTGAATGCGTCCGCTCGACTCGGTTTCCGGAACCCGCTGCACCCGATGGACACCCGATTCGAACTTCAGGCGCGCAAATACACCGCGTCCCAAGATGGAAGCCGAAGCCTCCTTGTATCCCCCAATCCCCGTTTCGCTCACCGACATGACCTCGAACTTCCAGCCCTTGCTCTCGGCATAGCGCTGATACATGCGGAACAGGTCGGCGCCAAACAAGGCCGCCTCGTCACCTCCGGTCCCGGCACGGATTTCGAGAATGGCGTTTTTTTCGTCGGCCTCGTCCTTCGGCAGCAACAGCAGCTGCATTCGTTTTTCATGTTCAGCCAGCTTCCCGGCCATTTCGTTCAGTTCTTCTCGCGCGAGTGTCCGGACATCCTCGTCGGCGTCCTGATCAGCGGCCAGCGTTTCCAGATCGTCGTATTCCGCTTGGGCGCTTCTCAATTCGGTAATCGCATCCACCACGGCGCTGAGCTCCGCGTATTCCTTCGACAGTCGCATAAACTCGTCCGCACTTGGCGCCTCCGAGCTTGCCAGCGCATCGGCCAGTTCGTCGTGACGGGCGACAATGCGGTCAAGCTTGCGCTCGAGCGTCATTTTCCTTTCTCCTCGGGACCGTTACCCAGTCCAAACAGTCGGCTTAGCGCGTCTTCCATATCTCTCAGATCCGTGGTGCTGTTCACGTCCTGGCCTGCCAGGTCCCTCAGCACCTGGGAGGGGTTGTGCAACAGGCGATTGATGAGCAGCCTGGTGGCCTTTTCCGGATCGTTGCCGGCATCAGCGAGCGCGGCGTCGCGGGCCAGCTCGAAGTATTCGCGAAGCGCCGTGAGCGTGGGCACCGCTTGGCGCTCGGCGCGTCCTCGCAGGAATGTCGTAACTTCCTCTTCCAACATCTGAAAAGCAGCAGCCGCTTCTTTCTCGCGTGTCGCCCGCCCTTTCATGGCGACTCGCTCAAGATCGTCGAGATTGTACAAAAAGACGTCGTCCAGGTTCTCCACTGCCGGCTCGATGTCTCCGGGGATGCCGAGATCCACAAGAACCACGGGACGGCGGCGCCTCGCCTTAAGCGCGGCCTTGATCATTTCCTGGGTGACCACGTGCCGGCGCGATCCAAGAGACGTCACAACGATATCGGAAGCGGGTAAGGTTTCCGTCAACATCTCGAATGGCGCCACATGACACCCCAGCGCCCGCGCCACGGCATCGGCTCTGGATGCGGTGGGATGGCTGGCAACCAATTTGGTTAACCCCGAGGACATCAACGTCCGGGCGACCATTTCACTCAGTTCCCCGCTACCCAGGAAAAGTCCGCCGCAGCGATCGAGTTCGCCGTGGACACCGCCCGCCACATCGGCCACCGCCGCCGCGACCGATACCGGGTACGAACCGACCGAGGTTTCGCGGCGAATGCGCTTGGCTGCCGCGTAAGCGGCCTGCAAGATCCCTTCCAGATCGTTGCCGCTCATTCCGACATCACGAGCGATCCGGTGACTGGTCTTGATCTGCCCCAGAATGTGGGGTTCGCCAATAACCAGACTGTCCAACGAGGCGGCGACGGAAAACATGTGGCGCACTGCGTCCTCGCCGGATCGCCGGTAAACCTGCTGCTTGAGATCCTCGAGAGCCATCTCTCCGTGGCCGGACATCAATTCGATGATATGCTGGTATGCTGCGTCGTGATCGTGATGAATCACCTGCACTTCGGTGCGTTCACATGTGGAAATCACCAGCGCTTGGTCGATTCCCCTCGATCGCAACCCCGCGAGAAACTCCGCCATCACGTGAAGTTCGACGAACAGGCGGTCACGAACACTCAACGAGCTTGATCGTTGATTGGCGCCTACGACGAGGGCGCTCAAGACGGGTGCTAGGTTTTCCGTCATTGTACCGCTAACGGTAGCGGCCGAGGTGATCCTCAATATCTTTCAGCATCACCTCCTGCTGCTCGCCGGTATCCATGTCGCGGGTCGTTACCACGCCCCGCGCGATTTCATCCTCACCCAAAATAATGCAAGCGCGCGCATCCGATTTGTTGGCCCGCTTCATGCGCTTTCCAAGATTGCCCGAGTAGCCAAGATCGACGACGAAACCCGCGCAGCGCAACCGCTGAGCGATACTCCAGGCATCACTGACCTGATCGTCGCTTTGCGGAACAACCGCAAGCGGTCGCGCAGCGCGACCCACGTCATCCACCAGCATCATCAATCTCTCGACGCCCGCAGCCCAGCCAGTGCCGGCGGTGGGCGGTCCACCCATTTGTTTGACTAAACCGTCGTACCGCCCTCCTGCAAGCACCGCCCCCTGGGCACCCAGGGCATCGGTGGTGAATTCGAACGCCGTGTGACAGTAGTAGTCGAGACCTCTTACCAGCCTTGGATTGACGCGGTAGGCGACCTCCGCCCGCTCGAGAAAACCGGTGAGTGTATCAAAGAATGCGCGCGAAGCGCTGTTGAGGCTATCGGTGATCTGCGGTGCCCCGGCGACCACCTTGCGATCGCCCTCGTCCTTTGAATCCAGGACCCGAAGCGGATTGCGTTCGAGGCGAATGAGGCTCTCTTCCGACAGGCTTTGTCGATGAGATCGCAAATAGTCCACGAGCACGTCCCGGTAAGCCACTCTGCTCTCGCCGTCTCCCAAGCTATTGAGCTGGAGGGTGACACGATCGCTCAAACCAAGTGCGGCGAGGACATCCGCCCCAAGAGCGATGACCTCGGCATCGGCCAATGGCCCTGCAACCCCGATAAGTTCGACCCCGACTTGGTGAAACTGCCGGTAGCGTCCTTTCTGCGGGCGCTCATAGCGGAACATCGGCCCCCGGTAGAAGAGCTTCAGCGGGACATGTTGTGTCAAGCCGTTGGAAATAAACGCGCGAGCCACCCCGGCCGTGTTCTCCGGACGCAGGGTAATGCTATCGCCCCCACGGTCCGCGAACGTATACATCTCCTTGGTGACGATATCCGAACTATCACCAAGCGTGCGCGCGAACACCTCGGTGAATTCGAAAACCGGAGTGGAAATCTCGCCGAAACCGTATCGGGAGGCGTGGTCAAACGCGACATGTTCGACGAAGCGCCGCCGCCGGTTTTCGTCGGGCAGAATGTCGCGGGTGCCGCGAACTGGATTCAATGCGGGCATTGCAACAGTATCCGGCTATTGAGCGGCAGCGGAGGATGTAGGCTCTGCACCATCATGGTCCGCCGGATTGTTGCGCGATGGATACCGGTTGCGCACATAGTCCTCAACGATGGCTTGAAATTCGGTTGCCAGTTGCGGGCCCCTTAGCGTCATCCGTTTCTGCCCGTCAATGAAAACGGGAGCAGCGGGCTCCTCGCCGGTGCCCGGAAGACTGATACCGATATCGGCATGCTTGCTCTCTCCGGGCCCATTGACAATACACCCCATGACCGCGACGGACATGGTTTCAACGCCCTCATACGCCTGGCGCCACGACGGCATCCGCGTCCGAATGAAACTCTGGATGTCGCCGGCGAGTTCCTGAAACACCGTGCTTGTGGTGCGTCCACATCCAGGACAAGCGGTGACCAGCGGGATAAACGAGCGCAAGCCCATAACCTGCAGAATCTGTTGTGCGACGATCACTTCTTCAGTTCGATCGCCTCCGGGTTCCGGAGTCAGCGACACTCTAATGGTGTCACCGATACCCCGCTGAAGCAGGATTGCCATGGCCGCCGTCGATGCGACAATGCCCTTCGATCCCATCCCCGCCTCGGTGAGGCCCAAGTGCAGCGCATAATTGCAGCGGCGCGCCAACTCATCGTAAACGCCGACAAGACCCTGCACTTCACTGACCTTACACGAGAGAACAATTCGATCCGCGCCGAGGCCAATTTCCTCCGCCTTGGCCGCGCTCTCGACAGCGGAAACCACCAAAGCCTCCTGCGTTACCTGTGCGGCTGTCTTAGGCATCGGCAGGGCGGCGTTTTCGTCCATCAGCCTGACGAGCAAGTCACCATCGAGGCTTCCCCAGTTCACGCCGATGCGAACCGGCCGGTCATATTTCAGGGCCACTTCGATCATCGTCGTGAACTGCCGATCACGCTTTTCGCGAAACCCCACATTACCCGGATTAATACGATATTTCGCCAGCGCCTCCGCGCATGCCGGATGTCCTAGCAGCAATTTATGGCCGATATAGTGGAAATCACCCACAAGTGGGACATCGACGCCCATTTGGTCGAGGCGGTCGCGAATATGAGGGACCGCCTTGGCAGCGTCTTCCCGATCGACGGTAATCCGAACGAGTTCCGAGCCTGCCTGCGCGAGCGTCGCCACTTGTGCGACCGTTCCCTCCACATCGGCGGTGTCGGTATTGGTCATGGACTGCACGACAATCGGTGCGTCACCGCCAACCATAACATCTCCGATCCGAACCGGAGTGCTCTTCCGCCTTGCACCCGAGGGCGAACTGTCCGCCATCGCACTGAACCTCTTACTGATCTTGGGCGTCTTCACCAACAACCGCCGCCGACGCAAACCGTCGAGCGAAGATTGTCACAAACGAGCCCACATCGTCCCTGAACGCGACCATCAGTCAGTACACATGCTGACAGGCGACGTCAATTGCGAGCCAGGGCACCAGAGCGAAGTTGTTCGACATTCAACGGAACGTTTCGCCGAACCATTCCTTCGGTTCCAAGCGGCGGGACCGATTCCCCGTTGACGAGTATCTCGAGCCCGCCGGCGTTTCCGGTCAGAAGTCTCAACCCGGGCGTATCGGGAACATCGAACGTATCCCCGGGCATGAATAACCGCGCGACCACCAAGCGACCGGTCGTTCCCTCTCTGATCTCAATCCAATTCTCCCCCTTAGCCCGCAGCACGATGCGCGGCTCCGCGAGCGATGCCGTTTCCGCGGGCAGTGGTGGCTCGGACTCCGACGCGGGTGAATCCAAGGCTTGGATATCGGCGTCAGCCGACGCGGGCGGCGAACCAGCGAGGACCGAGGCGTCCGCATTTTCCGAAGCGCTATCGATCTGCAAACTCTCTCTAATCGACGTTTCGGAGTCAGTCGCCTCCGTCTTCCTTCGCTCGCCTTCCACTGTCTCGGCGGAGGTGACGGCAACCGAACCGCTTTCACTTTCAACGGGAGATCCAGCTACGCCTTGGTCGCGATTGCGGGCCGCTGCAGCGGGAGCCGCCTCATCCGGCGGATTGCCCGTTTCGTTGGAGACCTGCCTTTGTTGCCGCGACGCGGTCGGCGACACTTCGGCGCTGGCGTCCGATCCGTCGTTAACAATGACTTGCTGACTTTTCGATGTTTCGGGCGTGTTTCTCTCTTGAGGTGCTCCCTCCGTTCCGGTAGCGCCATCGCCGTCGCTCAAAAACGCGACGAGGCGCTCCGGCAAAGGCGAAATCAGGTCGGCGACGCTCTCGTCTCGCGACGAACTCACATACCATGCGCCATAGGCAACGAGGGCGACGAAGAGCCCAAGCAATAGAATGGCGCCACTTGGCATCCCGCCTTCGGACATCGGCGACGGGAATTTCAGTTCTGAACTTCCATCTATGCTCAGGGGCTCTGCCTTCAACTGGCGCACCACTTCATTGCCGTCTAGGCCAAGGTGCTCGGAATATGTGCGAATAAACCCGGCAACGTAAGTCGGTCCTGGCAGATCTCCGAAACGCCCATCCTCGATGGCCTTGAGGTAGGCTTCCCGGATGCACAGAACGTTCGCGGCCTCCGACAGGGTGAGGCCGGCCCGCAGGCGGTTGGTGCGAAGGAAGTCTCCTACCTCCGTCTCGCGTTGCTGTTCGGCCTCCCTCTCCATTTCTATCGCTCCGTCACGCTCGGCATTTCATCAAAAAGCGATTGTACCAACACCCCGGATAAACCTTCATCCTCATGAGGCGTGCGCTTTTTTAAGAGATGAATAAAAAGGGCTCAGAATAAGTCGAACCATTGTATTGGGCGACATATAGATCTCAAATTACTGTTACACAAGCTTTTGGTGATTGATGTCGCCAAGTATGCTTGATGATCACAACACAATCCGATGATCTCGCGCATAGAGCGCTAAAGACTCTCTGACAGAGTCCGCCCGCGTATCCAAAAGCAAAAGCAAGTAATCTTCGAGCGGCTTCAAGTCGACGCTCCGAATCGCCGCCTTCACGGGACCAACAGCTGGATGCGAAACGGACAGGTTGCGAAAGCCGATGCCAATCAAAGCCAAGGCATCCAACGGGCTCGCTGCCATCTCGCCGCAAAGAGCCACGGGCACGCCGGCCGCCCCGCATTGCTGCACCATGTCTCTCAGCATGCCGAGAAAAACCGGAGAGAGCGGATCATACCGCTCGGAAACATGGCAATTGCCGCGGTCGCTGGCAAACAGGAACTGAAGCAGATCGTTGGTACCGATGGAGAGGAAATCAACGACTTCAAGCAGCGGACGCAACTGAAAGACCAGGGCCGGCACTTCAAGCATCACGCCCACGTTGACCGATTGTGGCGGGACACCACCCAGGTATCGATGACGTTCCAGCTCTTTGTCGACAAGTGCGCGAGCGTAGACGAACTCATTCACCGAGGAAATCATCGGAAACATGAGGGACAGGTCGCAGCTGGTCGCCGCTTTGATCAAAGCCCTCAACTGATGGCGCAGCATGGCCGGACGGTCGAAGAAGACGCGGGTTGCGCGCCATCCCATGGCTGGGTTTTCTTCCTCCGAGGCGTTCCACCGCGGCATGATTTTGTCGCCCCCAACGTCAAGGGTGCGGAAAATCACCTGCTTACCCTCGGCATAGCCGAGAATCTTGCCGTATAGTCTCTCCTGGCTTTGCACATCGGGCAAAACCGAGCGCGCCATGAAAGGGACTTCGGTGCGATACAAACCGACACCGTCCGCGCCGCTATCACGGAAATGCTTCACGTCCATCAACAACCCGGCGTTCATATTCAAGCTAATGTGAACGCCATCCGCCGTGACCGCAGGCAAGTCCCGGAGGACCGCATAGGTCGCCTTTCGGTCGATCTGGGTCTTGAGGCTTCGAATGAACAGTTCGTGGACGTGATCTCTGGGTCTAACGAATACCTGCGCATGATCGGCATCGACAATTATGCGATCACCAACCTCAATCGCGTCGAGAGCGCCCCGAACCTGACCCACAACCGGAATGTCGAGCGCTCGAGCAACAATGGAAACGTGAGCGGCGGGAGATCCTTCCTCAAGAACGACGCCGCGCAACCGGCGCCGATGGTACTCGAGCAGTTGCGCGGGTCCCAAGTTTCGCGCTACCAGCACGGTGTCCTTGTCATCCGGCAGTTCCGGACTAGCGTCCTCCACGCCAAGCAGTTGCTCCAGCAGCTGATCTGCAAGGTTTTCCAGGTCGTGAACACGTTCCCGCAAGTAGGGATCCGCCAATTGGCTCATCCGCGCTTGCGTGTCGTCATTGACCTTCTGCACGGCGGCTTCCGCGGTGAGCCCCGCGCTGATGGCATCACCAATTCTTCTCAGCCAGCCGACGTCCTGAGCAATCATTCGATAGGCCTCAAGAACATCGCGGTGTTCACCTTTGGCCGCCAGATCCGACGACTGAAGCATGTCATCGAGCGCACCGTGCATACCCGCGACCGCATTGCGCAAGCGATCGTGTTCATGGTCGGTATCCTCGGCGACAATCTTGCGGGCGGTAAAACGCCGTTGGTGCAAACGGGCAATCCCAAGGCCGAGACCGGAAGTGAGCTGGACGCCCTCGAGGCGCATCGGTCGAAGGGCGATGCCTTCGACGAGCGCCAGTTCGTCGCGATTAAGCAGATCCCCGCCCGCAACCAATTCGGCGAGCACCATTGCGACGGTTTGTAAGGCCTCTATCTCCTCGTCGGTATAGTGGCGGGGGCTGATATTCTGAACCGCCAGCACGCCCATACCTCTTCCGTCGCGGAGTATTGGCACGCCCATGAGCGACGAGAAACCATCCTCCCCGGTTTCCGGCCGGTAGGCAAACTTGGGATGGCTGTGGGCGTCAGAGAATGAGAGCGGGCGCGCCTTCGCGGCGATTTCGCCGATTAATCCCTCACCGATCCTCAAACGGGTATGACGAACCGCCGTCGGCCGCAGACCTTCGGTGGCAAACAATTCAAGGACGTCACCTTCTCTTCGGATGTAAAGTGAACAGACTTCGGCGGCCAAATCCTTAGCGATGGCTGAGACAACGCTGCTCAAGCGGGCTTGAGAGGTCCCTTCACGGGCCATGACATCGCGGATACGCGCCAGCAGCCGGCGAAGAACGAGGACCGTTTGCCCGTGCTCCATTGCTCAG
>CAKZLS010000473.1 GCA_937127205.1 uncultured Rhodospirillales bacterium | reverse complement strand
GGCACCCAGCGCGTCGAGCTGACCGCCGAGACACTGATCAAGCGCACGGATTTGCCGCTGAACTGGGCCGAACAGAAAGCGCTTCTAGGCTTCAACTGAACCTTCCTAATTGCCCGAACCCGAACCGTCGAACTCGGCCGCAGAGAAAATGGGCGGCGGGCGGGTGATTCAATTCTCACCAAAGCCGTCTCCGGTCCGCAAACAGCAAAATGCTCACGCAAAGCCCCCGGAACGCCGCCAAAAGTACCGGCGTTTCGAATCTCGACCGAAACTCCTGTCGAATCCGAGACTTGGTGGCGGATGGGGTGGGATTCGAACCCACGATGGGCTTATGACCCATACTCCCTTAGCAGGGGAGCGCCTTCAGCCGCTCGGCCACCCATCCTTGGATCCTTGCGCTACCTCACGCCGGATCAGCGCTTTGTATAAGAGCCGCCCTTGGCTTGTCAATCAAGCCTCCTTGGCGATTTCGCTGGAAATTTTGCCACCGGTCGCGGTGGCGAGGTCAACAACTGTGGTAGCGAATACACAATGAGGATGTCCGGCCGCCGCGTAAACGGTCTCGAAACGCTGTAAACCGGCATCAATGATCACCGGCAGCTTACGCGTAAGCCCGACAGGTGCAACACCGCCAATAGCGAAACCCGTCACCGTCCGAACCGTATTTGCGTCAGCCCGCCGAACGCGGGCTTCAAGATTGAGCAATCCGCCAAGATTGCCTTCATTGCAAAGCCGATCCCCTGATACCAGAACCATCACGGGCTGCTCGCCCACCAGAAAAACCAGCGATTTTACGATCGAACCGAGCTCGGTTCCAATGGCATTGGCTGCGTCCTGAGCGCTTCGTGCCGTGGTGTCGAGCACGATAATCCGCGCTTCAATGCCGGCCTCGGTCAGTGCGCTCCGTACCCGCCGAATGGATTCGTTGTCTAGAATGCTCATTGAAATCTTGTGGAAGCTGACCTGCATGCGCGAGTGGAACGAAAAGGCGAGGCGCGGCCGTTCGCCCCCCTTAACCATAACGAGAACTTTAACATATAATCCGACGTAACAGTATTAAACCTGGAATTGTTAAAGAAAAGAACATTATGTTTAGTCTTATGGGAAGACTGGCGAACGGCAGAGGAGAGGTATACCCTCATACGAAGATGGCTTAAATACGGTCGGAGAAACGCGTGAACGATGTGTCGGTCAACTCGGCTTCAATAAAGGCTCAGGTGGAATCCGTTCACGCCAATCTCCTTGAAGACCTTCCCGATATTGGCCGCGTCGCGGTTGCCGTCTACGACGGCCGTACCGACACCCTGAAAACATTTGTGCACAGCACGAGAGGGGCAACACCCTTCAATCATTACGAAGCCAAACTGGCGGAAGTTCCGTCCCTGGCCGAACTGGCGGAAACCCGCGGCGAGCGGATTATCGGCGATCTGCATGCGTCCGGAAACGCTCTGGGCCGTCACGATCGCCAATTGTTGGAGAGCGGTTATTCATCCAGCTACACGAAACCGTTTTTCGACAGGGGCGAGCTGTCCGGTTTCATGTTTTTCGACTCTGAAAAAGGAAACTACTTCAGCGAGGCCGTCGTTCGGCATCTTACCATTTACTCGCACTTGATATCGCTGTTGATCATCAATGCCTTGGCCTCGGCGAATGTGCTGCGCTCGGCCGTTGATGTTGCGCGCGCCATCAGCCATCTGCGCGATGAGGAGACCGGCGCCCACCTGGACCGAATGTCCCGTTACGCCCGAATGATTACCAGAACGCTGGCGGATCAAGAGGGACTTGACGACGAATTCGTGGAGTTCGTGTTTTTGTTCGCTCCGTTGCATGACGTCGGCAAGATCGCCATTCCGGATCGCATTCTGCTAAAGGCGGGACGACTGACGCCGGCCGAATTCGAAATTATGAAAACCCATGTCGCAAAAGGCGTCGCCATCGTCGACAAAATGGCGAAAAGCTTCAGCATAGGCGACAGCGCGCACATCGAGGTGTTGCACAACATCGTCCGTTATCATCACGAATCTTACGATGGAAGCGGCTATCTTACCGGCCGTAAAGGCAAGGATATTCCCCTGGAAGCCAGGATCGTCAGCGTTGCCGACGTGTTCGATGCGCTGACGACCAAGCGACCCTATAAAGAGGCTTGGTCGAATGACGATGCGTTTCGGTTTATCGATAACTTGACCGGCAAGAAATTCGATCCCGATTGCGTCGGCGCACTGTTATCGAACCGGCGACAGATCGAGGCCATCCAACGGCAATTTCGCTATGCCAAAGGCCAATTTGAAGGCTTCCACGAAGCCTATCTGGATGACCTTTAGCTTGACCTGAACCCATTCGCAGCCGCAAACGCCGGACATAACCACTCCGCAGTTGTGCGCGGTGGTTTTGCATTTCATCGAGAATAGAGATAGAGCAGATCGCTCGAAGCGGGACGCGGCCCCGTCGAGATTAGCCCTTGATGCCGAAGTCCTTGAACCGGCGATTGAATTTGGCGAGCTGGCCACCGCTATCCACCAAGCGATGAACCCCGGTCCATGCCGGATGTGTCTTGGTATCGATACCCAGTTTCAACGTATCACCGGGCTCCCCCCACGTGGATTTCGTGGTGAAGGTAGTGCCATCCGTCATTTCGACGGTGATCTCATGGTATTCGGGGTGTATGTCTTTTTTCATCATGTCGCTCCAGAAAGAGCGCTCTATATACTGACCGAGCGTCCCGGTTGCAACGTCTGAGAGTGGTTGTTTGCGGAAAATCGCATCCATTTGCGGGCACGTTGACCTAAGCGCGCCGACAATAAGGGATCTATACCGTGGCAATGAGCGAGAGCGAATTCGAAACCCGTGCCGATGAAATCCTCGAGTACCTCATGGAAACCCTGGAGGATACGCTGGGTGATCAACTCGATGTGGATCTGGAGGAAGGAATTCTCTCTGTCGAGCTGGACTCCGGCGGTCAGTACGTCATCAACAAGCACAAGCCGAACCGTCAAATCTGGATGTCCTCTCCGGTGAGTGGCGCATCGCACTATGAGTATGTGACGGAAACCGGTTGGGTGGCGACCCGAGGCGATGAGACTCTGAATCGGCTCCTATCACAGGAACTCTCTCAGACCACCGGGAAAAGTGTCACGTTCGACAAGTGAGCGTGTGGCGATCGTGGAGAAGCCGCTACACCATCAACATCAACCCGGGTCACTCGCCCGATCCGCGGCCGCGGCGCGAGCAATCATTCGAAGCGATACGATGCTCAACAAAACCACCGCCACCATGATTATGGTGCCGCCGAAGAACGGCCAGTCTTTCCCGATATAATAGAACATCGCCCCCGCCCATCCGGGCCCGATGACCCGGGCGAGCGTGGTCACCGACCGGGCGACACCCATGGTTCCCCCCTGCAAATCGGGGCCGACCTGCAGGGATATGAGACTGTTCAGTGCCGGCGACATCAGACTGAACCCGAACGCGACGATGACCATGGCGCCGACCAGCGGCGCCAGCGAGGTGGAGAAGGGGATCATCAGCATTCCCACAGCCAGCGTCGCTGAGCCAATGACGACCAGATTTCCCTCGCCGAACCTTTTCGCCAGCCGTCCGATCAAGCCGCCCTGGATGGCCGCGCTCAGAAATCCGACGAAGGCAAACAGATAGCCGTTCTGTTCCGGGCCCCAACCGAATGTACGGAACGACCACATCGCGAAAGTGGTCTCCATGCCGGCGAAGACGAACGTGGCGAGAAACGAAACGGCGAAAAGCATCCCGACCGACGGGCGGGCGACGGCGGTCCGGAAACGCCGCCATCGGTTGGGCGCGGAGATCGCGGCTTCGCGCGACCGCGCTTCCAGCGAGAGCGATTCTTTGAGAATCAGGGCCGTCAAAACCAAGGCCACGGCGGACAGCGCCGCGGAAGCCAGCGCCGGCGTCCGGTAGTCCGCGGCCAGGGGATCCGGGCCCGCGAGAATGCCGCCGATGGCCGGTCCGAAAATAAAGCCGAGGCCGAAGGCCGCGCCAATGATGCCCATGCCCCTGGCCCGGTTCGAAGAGTCGGTGATGTCCGCCACATAGGCGTAGGCTGCCGAGATGTTGCCCGCCATGGCGCCGCCCACCAGCCGCGCCGCGAACACCATCCAGAGCGTGTCCGCGAAACCGAGCCAGACGTAGCACACGATCGACCCGGCCAGGGTCGCCAGCAATACCGGCCGCCGCCCGATGCGGTCGCTGAGCCGGCCCCACAGCGGAGCCGCCAGGAACTGGGTGAAGGAGTAGGCGGCCATGAGAAGGCCCACCTGAGCGGGCGTGGCGCCGAAGTGCTCGCCGTAAAAGGGGAGGAGGGGAATGATGACCCCAAAGCCCACCAAGTCGATAAAAACGATAAGGAACAGAATGGGCATGGACGAAGGCGCTGCCGGGACCGATTGTTGTAACTGCTGCGTTGTGCCTAGACGTTCCGCGTCCGGAACTCAAGCCGCGTGACAAATTGGCGGGCACCAATCCTCGGAGATTAACCCACTGGGGGACGGCTCAGCGCTGAGTGAGTTTCAGTTCGATCCGCCGATTGCGGCGATAAGCTTCCGGTGTGTCCCGGTCGTCAAGCGGATGATATTCGCCGAAGCCGGCGGCCACCAGGCGATCCGGCGGAATACCGCTGTCGATGAGCAGCTGCACCACCGAGATGGCCCGTGCCGTCGATAGCTCCCAGTTGGACGGGTAGAGAATGGTATCTATCGGTATCTTGTCCGTGTGACCGTCTACGCGAAGAACCCAGTCGATATCGTCGGGAATCTGTTCGCTGATGGCCTTCAAGGTGTCCGATACCTGGAGAAGCTGGGGTCGGCCTTCCTCGCCAAGCACCGCCGAGCCGGAACCGAACAGGACTTCCGACTGAAAGACGAAACGATCGCCGACGATGCGGATATCGGGATTGTCGCCCAGGGCCTCGCGCAGGCGGCCGAAGAAATCGGATCGGTAGCGCTGCAGTTCCTGGACCTTACTGGCCAAGGCGGCGTTGAGGCGCTGGCCGAGATTGACGATTTGAACTTCTTGCTCCTCCGCCCGCTCTTCGGCGGCCTCGAGGGTCGCCGTGAGCTGCCGGATCTGTTCGCGGAGAGCCGCGGTCTGCTGATTGAGGAGCGCGATCTGGGCGCGGGCGCTCTCCGATACCCGGCGTTCCTCGATCAGGGCATTGTCCGACTCCTCGGCTTTAGTCGCCAGGGCCGCGGCTTCGCGCTCGAGTTCCTCTTTCAATGCCCGCAACGCGGCGATGTCGTTGGCGAGTTTGGCGAACTCCAGCAGTTGTGCCTCCAGAGTCTCGCCTTTGGTTTCCACCGCCGCCAATGATTCGGTGAGCGCGCGTTTTAGATTGTCCCTTTCGGCCTCGGCGCTTTCGGCGCGTTCGTTCAGTGCGTGCATTGCTGCGCTCAAGTCCTCTCGCGCGCGCAGAGAGGCCTGCAGTTCGGTGGAAAGCTGTCCGATATTGCTGGTGAGTGCGTCGCTCGCCTTGCGTTCTAGAGCAAGCAGTTCAGCGAGTTCGTCCACTTGTCCCCGCAGCCGCTCCAACGCCGTATCGCGGCCGGAAAGCGCCTGGGTCAAGAAGAACTGGGCCAGCACGAACACCATCAACAGGAAGATGATGACCATCAACAGCGTCGCCAGGGCGTCGACGAAGCCGGGCCAGGTGTTGTCGGGCCGGTGGCGGCGGCGCGCTAGAGTGGCCATGGCGGCGATCCGGTCCGCGTCAGCGGTCGGCCTCCTCGGCGAGCGCCGCGATGGTGCGGGCGAGCAGGCGGATCTCGTTTCTCAGCTGCTGGATGATGTCTTCCCGTCCGGCCCTGACGTCCTCGATCAGTCGAGATGCGTGGACATCGAGGTTGCGGATGTGCGTGCGGGTCGCCTCGTCCATACCGGCGCCGGGTGCTTGACCCGTATTGTCGGCCAGCCGCGCCAGGATTGGCCTCAACTCGTTCTGACCTTCCGCCAGTTTCGACAATAGCCCCTGTTCCGCTCGCATCTGGTCGGTAAGCGTTCCGATGTTTTCACTTAGCCCGAGCAGTTGGGAATGGGTTGACGCCCGGTTTTCCTCGCCCCGCGCGAGGGTTCGTTGCAGTCCGTCCAGGCTTTCGGCCGTTTGTTCCAGCAGGGCCTGCACATAGACCGGAACGGAATGCTCGCCTTCGCCCGCGAGCGCGCCGCTGGAGAGCCGGGTCACACCCGAGAGCCACTCTTCGAGGTCATTGTAGAACCGGTTCTGAGCCTGGCCGGCTTGCAGATCGAGAAAGCCGAGCACGAGCGAACCGCCGAGACCGAAAAGAGACGACGAAAAAGCCGTTCCCATCCCGGCGAGCGGCGCTTCCAAACCGCGCTTGAGATCGGTGAATACGTTGGCGAGATCGCCGCCTTCCACCGATAGCCCGCGAATCACGTCGCCAATGGACCCGATGGTCTGCAGCAATCCCCAAAAAGTACCGAGGAGCCCGAGAAAGATGAGAAGGCCGATGGTATAGCGCGATAGGTCGCGGGACTCGTCGAGCCGCGAAGCGATGCCGTCCAACAGCGAGCGCATGGCCATTGTGGACAATGACAAACGATCCTTGCGTTCGCCGAGCATGGTCGCCATCGGCGCCAGCAGTTTCGGCGGTTTGCCGCTTACTGCGCCGATACGCTGGCTGCGGAAGCTTTCGATCCACGAGACTTCCGGGCCCAGCATGGTGACCTGGCGGAAATTGTAGAGAATACCGAGAAACAGGACGCCGATGATGAGGCCGTTCAGCGGCGCGTTGGCGAGGAACGCGTCCCGCAGAGGGATAAACAAGAGGCCCGCGAGAACCGCGACTGCAATCACAAACACGACCATGCGGACCAGAAAACGTCGTGGCCGGGTCATCACCACAAATCTTTTCCGTTCTCAACCAGGTTGGGACAAACGCATTATCGCTGGACCACCTTCACGTCAACCCGGTCGAGCGGCGAGGAAGTCGCTTTGTTGCCAAGCGCGCGCACATCGATGCGGCTGGTCTTGATGCCGTTTTCGATTAGGTAGGATCGTACCGTCAATGCCCGGGAGAGCGAAATGCGGCGGGCCTTGCTCGGAGACAAACCCGCGCCCTCGGCGTAAGCCAAGAGTTGCAGGCGCATGTTCTCCTGAGATCGCAGACGCTCGGCCAATTCCTTGAGTTCGGCTCGCGACCCACCGGTCAGGTCCGTTTCGGAGGCCTCGAATGCCACTTGAACAAGCTCCCCTGTCGCAATCAACTCTTCGGCGGGCGGAGGCATGGCCTCCTCATTGCGAGCCGCCGGTTGAAGCGCCACTGTTTTCTCTTCCGTTTGGGACGGTGGCGGCGCCGCCGCTTTTTCCCAGTCGGGATCGAGCGCGCTCTCGGTTTGGGACTCGGCTGCGGTCGCAGAGGATGACACAGAGGCCTGCTGGACTTGCGGCGTTGCCGCAGAGTCTGCTGAAGCGTCTGCCGAAGAGCTTGCCAAAGATTCTGCGGGTTCTGGGCTCACCTGAGGTGCGGACGCCGCTTCGGTGACCGGCGGCACAGGTGCGCTTGTGGATGTTCCGGAGAACGGTGGCGTAATCGCAACGGGGACTGCCGCTGCGAGAGCCTTGGCCGCGTCGGGAGAGGGTGCGGGCGCGGAGCTTGGCGGAGCGGTGTCTTGCGGGCTTAAAGACTGTGGCAGCGGCGACGTGGGCGCCACCGCGCCTCCCGTTCTTGACGGCGCCGTGATCGCGACCGGCTCTTCGCCGATGCTCGTGTTCGCCGTCCGGGGACGCGGTGTCGGCACGGGCTCTTCCGGACGAGGCGGCGGCGTCGGATTGGCCAAAGCCAGCGCCCGGATTCGCGGCGTCGAGCCCCTCGGCCCCGGTGGCCGAAGGTTGACCGTCCGCTGGCGTGGCGGTGTCAATGTCGCGTATGGCAACGCGCCTGGATCCGGCTCATGCAATTGCGATTCCGGGAATACGCCGGGCACGGGCATCCGCAATCCGTCCGGTCGCGTGAGGGTACGCCGCACCGGAACGGCACCTGGTTCGTCGATGACGCTGAGATCCACGCTCACGCTGGGATGCGCCGCCCCATCTGGATCCGCAGCCCTTCTGGCGTTTGCGGGTGCTCGGGAACCGGCCGATACGTTGAAACCCGCCATTGCACTGGGATTGGGTTCTGCGGCGTCTTCGGCCCTTCCGCCGGCCGCCGCATCGCCGGCGGTCGCGATAATCGTCGCCGCGAACATCAACCGGGTGCTGCCGAAAAGCCAGGATCTGGATAAAACCACGATGCCCAAAGTACCCTAGTTTGTTTATTGATCCGCAAGTCAGACTAACCAACAACCCGAGTTTGCACAACTCCCTTAAGCGTCTACTATTATTGTGCGCAATTATGTCGACGCCGTGATCTTTTGTTGTGCGTGTTGGTTGCACCTCACGTTTCGGGCGGCTTGGTTTTGGACACCAGCTTCTTGAGGGGGGTGTAGAGCGCACTATTGGCGGCCAAAATGCCCCCTCCCTCGAGCATGCCGTTGCCACCCGACATATCCGTCACAAACCCTCCCGACTCGCGTACCAATACCACGCCGGCCGCC
>CAKZLS010000472.1 GCA_937127205.1 uncultured Rhodospirillales bacterium | reverse complement strand
AATGGGGTGAGGCGATGGGGCTTTCGGTGGCTTCGGAGAGTGCATTGGCGGCGGGGTTGGTCATGGGAATCATGATCATTCCGTTCGTCTCCTCGCTGTCCGATGACGTCATCAGCGCCGTTCCCCAATCCATGCGCGAAGGATCTTACGGACTGGGCGCGACCCGTTCGGAAACCATCAAGAAGGTCATTTTTCCGGCGGCTTTGCCGGGTATCGTCGGCGGATTGCTGTTGGCGGTGTCGCGGGCCATCGGCGAGACCATGATCGTGGTCATGGCGGCGGGGCTCGCGGCCAATCTGACCGCCAACCCGTTGCAGGCGGTCACCACCGTTACCGTGCAGATCGTCACCCTGTTGGTGGGCGACCAGGAATTCGACAGCCCCAAGACCTTGGCGGCGTTCGCGCTCGGATTGTTGCTGTTCTGCATGACCCTGGTCCTGAACGTCATCGCGCTCCACGTGGTGAACAAGTATCGAGAGCAGTATGAATAGTCATCCAACACCAAGCGCGGGCGCGATCGACGCCAAGGAAGCGGGGCGCCGGGCATCCGAGGCGATTGCCGCCAGCCTCAAGGGCCGATATGCCGCGGAAAAACGATTTCGCGCCTATGGGATCGCGGCCATCGTGTTCGCCATGTTGTGCTTGGCGACCCTGTTCGTCACCATCATCGGGACCGGGCTTCCGGCGTTCACCCAGACGATGATCCGCCTGGAAGTGACGTTGTATCCCCAGGACATCGATCCGGACGGAAACAGGGATCCGGCCGTGTTGTCGCGCGCCAATTACCGTAAATTGATCCAGCAATCGGTGTTGGACCTGTTTCCCGAGGTCACGTCGCGGAGAGATAAGCGGGCGTTAATGGCGCTCATCAGTCCTGGCGCCACCTTCGATCTTCGCCGCGAGGTGATGGACGATCCGTCGATTATCGGTCAGCGGGTTTCCCTGCTGGTTCACGCGTCCGATGACGCTGACCAATTGGAGAAAGGACACATCGATGCCGATTTGCCGGAGTCCGAACGGCGCCTCAACGACAAGCAGATCGGGTGGTTCGAGCGGCTGAAGGAGCGGGGCCTGGTTGTTACCCGGTTTAACACCACGCTGTTCACCAATGGCGACTCGCGGTCTCCAGAATTGGCGGGTATCCGGGGCGCGCTGATGGGGTCGCTGTTCACCATGCTGGTGACCCTGGCGCTATCCTTTCCGCTGGCGGTTGGGGCCGCGTTGTACCTCGAGGAGTTCGCGCCGAAGAACAAGTGGACCCAATTGATCGAGGTGAACATCAACAATCTCGCGGCGGTTCCGTCGATCGTGTTCGGACTGTTGGGATTGGCGGTTTTCCTCAACTTCTTCGGCATGCCGCGATCGGCGCCATTGGTCGGCGGTCTCGTGCTAACGCTGATGACCTTGCCCACTATCATCATTGCCAGCCGCGCGGCCCTCAAATCGGTTCCGCCCTCAATCCGCGAAGCGGCGTTGGGGGTCGGTGCGTCGAAAGTTCAGACCGTGTTCCATCATGTGCTTCCGTTGGCCTTGCCGGGGATGCTCACCGGCACCATCATCGGTATGGCACAGGCGTTGGGCGAGACGGCGCCGCTGCTGATGATCGGCATGATCGCGTTCATCGTCGATATTCCGGGCGGTCCTCTGGATCCCGCGACGGTGATGCCGGTGCAGATCTATCTGTGGTCCGATCTTCCCGAGCGGGCGTTCGTCGAGCGCGCCTCGGCGGCGATCATGGTGCTGTTGGGCTTTTTGGTGATAATGAACGCTCTGGCCGTGCTACTGCGCAAGCGGTTCGAGAAAAAATGGTAGGAGAGCGGAGATGACTGGGATGACGGCTGAAGTTATGACGCCGAAAGAAGTAGAAACCGCCAAGGAAGCGGCGATCGCGCCGAAGTTCGTGACCAAAGGCGTGGACGTCTACTATGCCGAGAAACAGGCGCTGACCAATGTAAGCTTGGACATCGAGACGAACCAGGTAACCTCGCTGATCGGACCGTCCGGCTGCGGCAAATCCACCTATCTTCGGTGCCTTAACCGCATGAACGACACCATCGACATTTGCCGGGTGATGGGGGACATCCTGCTTGACGGTGCGGACATCTATTCGCGGGAGATGGACGTGGTCCATCTGCGCGCCCGGGTGGGCATGGTGTTCCAGAAACCCAATCCGTTTCCCAAGTCCATCTATGAGAATGTGTGTTACGGGCCCAAAATCCATGGGATCGCCAAGAACAAGGCGGAGCTGGACGACATCGTTCACACCAGCCTGCAGAAGGCGGGATTGTGGAACGAGGTCAAGGATCGGATGCACGAACCGGGGACGGGCCTTTCCGGCGGTCAGCAGCAGCGTTTGTGCATCGCCCGGGCGGTTGCCGTCCAGCCGGACGTGATCCTCATGGACGAGCCGTGCTCGGCACTCGATCCCATCGCGACAGCCAAGATCGAAGAATTGATCGACGAACTGCGCGTCAATTACACCATCGTGATCGTCACCCATTCCATGCAGCAGGCGGCGCGCGTCTCGCAGCGGACGGGCTTTTTCCATCTCGGTGAGTTGGTGGAGGTTGGCGAAACCGAACAGATCTTCACCAACCCGAAGGACGAACGAACGCAAGGATATATCACCGGTCGGTTCGGTTAATCCGGAGCCGCATGGAACGCAAAGAGGAAAACTCCGGATGGCTTCAGATCACATCGTCAAATCTTTCGACGATCAACTCAATCGTCTCGGCAATGTCATTGCGGAAATGGGCGGATTGGCCGAAGTCCAGCTCTCCGACGCGATGGAGGCCCTGAAACGACGGGATATCGAAAAGGCGATCGAGGTTGCCGCCGGTGACCAGCGTATCGATGACCTCGAGAGCGAAGTCGATCACCTGGCCGTGTCGCTGCTGGCGCTCCGCCAACCAATGGCTACCGACCTTCGCGACGTCATCGGCGCGCTGAAAGTATCGTCGATGATCGAACGCGTGGGCGACTACGCCAAGAATGTCGCGAAACGCACGTCGGCTTTAGCCGAGGTGCCGCCCGTGCCGCCGGCATTTACCGTGGCCCGTCTCGGGCGCCTGACCCAGGAAATGTTCAAAGAGGCGCTCGACTCCTACATTTCGCGTGATCTGGTCAAGGCCAGTACCACGCGCAATCGCGACGAAGAGGCGGACGCTCTCTACACCAGTATCTTCCGGGAGCTGCTTACGTACATGATGGAAGATCCGCGGAACATCACGTCGTGTACGCATCTGCTGTTCGTCGCCAAGAACCTCGAGCGCGTCGGCGATCACGCCACCAACATCGCCGAAATGACGCACTTCGTTGTTGAAGGTAAGACGCCAGAGGGCGAGCGGGCGAATAACGACGAGTCCAGTTTCACCGTGGTCCGCCCGGCAGGCATCGATTGAACACCCGGAACGATTGAAAGCATGGATCGATTAATTGAAAGTCGAGGGACGCTATTCATGAAACCAAAGATCCTGATCGTGGAAGATGAGGAAGCCCAGGCAGAGGTCCTGCGCTACAACTTCGAACAGGAGGGATGTGACGTGGCGCTGGCCTACGATGGCGAAGAGGCGCTAATGGCAGCGGAGGAACAACAGCCGGATCTGGTGGTGCTGGATTGGATGCTGCCCGGCATATCGGGTCTTCGTGTTTGCCAGGCCCTGCGCGGGCGGCAGGAAACGAAAGACCTTCCCATCGTCATGGTGACCGCGCGCGGCGAGGAAACCGACCGCGTGCGCGGCCTTGACAGCGGCGCCGACGATTATGTGGTGAAGCCGTTCTCTCCGAGCGAGCTGGTGGCCCGGGTACGCGCCGTTCTCAGGCGCTCCCGTCCGTCGCTGGGGCAGGAACACCTGAGCTTCGGCGACATCGTGATGGATCTCGGAACCCATCGCGTGCTGCGCGAGGAGAAGCCCATTCATCTGGGGCCGACGGAGTTCCGGTTGCTGCAGTTGTTCATGGAGCGGCCGGACCGGGTGTTCTCGCGCGAGCAGCTTCTCGATCGGGTTTGGGGGCGGGATATACACGTGGAATCGCGAACCGTGGACGTCCACATCCGGCGCCTTCGCAAGGCACTGGGCGAGCATGGCGGCGACGACGTCATTCGCACCGTGCGCGGAGCCGGATACGCACTCGATGCCCAAGCCATGTAAAGTCTGATTCTTCCTGCAATTCTAAAGCTTTCCAAACCGCTGGGGGCGTGTACACTCGCCGTGTCGTAGATATTTGGGTGAAACGATACGGGGAGACGGATGAAAGGCGTTCGCGCGGCCTGGGGCCGGCTCGTTTTGAGGGTGCGCAGCGTGGCGCGCCACGACATGCTGATCCTTACCATTCTGGCCATGATCGTGGGGGCGGGCACGGGCGGCGCAATCATCGTGTTTCGGGAAGCCATCGCTCTTGCCCATATTGGATTTCTTGGCTCCGACAGGGAGATGGACTGGATTGCCGGGGACGGTTTGCCGTGGTGGCGGGCCGTGGTGGCGTTGAGCGCCGGCGGCCTGATCGTCGGTCTGATGATCCACTATTTGATGCCCGGGCGGCGCCCTCATGGCATTCCGGAAGCCATCGAGGCGAGCGCGCTGGAAGGCGGCAGGATGTCGCTGCGGACCGGTTTCTGGGCGGCGGTCATCAGTGCCACATCCATCGGCGCCGGCGCGTCGGTCGGCCGCGAGGGGCCGGCCGTGCATCTCGGCGCCACATTGGGAAGCTGGATCGCCGCTCGCCTCGAAATGAACCAACAACTCTCCAGGACATTGCTGGGGTGCGGTGCGGCGGCGGCTGTATCGGCATCGTTCAATGCACCCATCGCCGGCGCGCTGTTCGCCACCGAAGTGGTGATCGGGCATTACGCCATCAGTGCGCTAGGGCCGGTGGTCATCGCCAGCGTCATGGGGACGATGGTGTCCCGCGCCTATTTCGGTAATTTCCCGGCCTTCGCCCTAATCGAGCACGATATGATCTCGCTCTGGGAGTTCCCGGCCATCCTGGCGCTCGGCGTGCTGGCCGGCGTCGCCGCGATCGCGTTCGTGCACGCGGTCAAGCTGTTTCGGACACTTGCAGATTGGCTCCCGGGACCGCCCTGGCTCCGGCCCGCCGTCGGCGGCGCGCTGGTGGGCCTGATCGCCATTCCGTTCCCGCACGTGTTGAGCATCGGCTACTCGGTTACGGATACCGCATTGGGCGGTTCGATGGCGTTGCATCTCCTGGTGGCGATCTGCCTGGCCAAACTTGTCGCCACCGCCATAAGTCTCGGTTTTGGTTTCGGCGGCGGGGTGTTCAGTCCGTCGCTGGTCATCGGCGTCACCCTGGGAGGCGCTTACGGTGTGGTCGTCACCAACATCTCGCCCGAACTATCCGCCGGCGCCGACGCTTATGCCGTGATCGGAATGGGCGCAGTGGCGGGCGCCGTCCTCGGGGCACCGATCTCCACGTCGCTGATCGTGTTCGAAATGACCGGCAGTTACCATATTACCATCGCGGTGATGATGGCGGTGATCATCAGCGTGGTAATATTCCGGCCGTTTGTCGGCCAATCCTTCTTCACCTGGGTGTTGGAACAGCGAGGCCTCGACCTCCATAGCGGGTTTACGGCCAACCTCCTGAAGGGTATTGGCGTCACCGAGTTATCGACCATTCGATGCGAGGTGATCAGTCCGGAGATGAGCCTCGGCGACCTAAAATGGATTCTGTGGCGCTCCCAGACAAAGCAGCTTCTCGTCGTTGACGAGGACGGCAAGCTGGTCGGCACGTTGGCCTTGGGCGACCTCACCGAGGCCGCCTTCGACCCATCCCTCGATAACCTGGTTTACGCCGAAGACGTGGTCCGCCGCGAACCGCCCATGCTAACGGTCGACGACAATCTCGGGACCGCGCTGAAACTGGCGCGGACGTCGGGAGAAACCCAGATCCCCATCGTCGAGGACCTGGAAACCCGAAAGTTCGCCGGTTGTCTGCGGGAAACCGATGCCTTCAACGCTTACACGCAAGCGCTCTTGTCGAACCGGCAAGAGGAGCACGGTTGACCAACGGTTTGAATCACCGATCCGAATCGAAAGCGGCAAATTGATAGGCCAGCGTCCAATGCACCAAACGGGCAAAATGCCGTAACCCCTTCGAGAAAATCAAAGACACGGGGCCGATACAATTACGGACGGCGATGGCCGGACCGGCATGCTATATAGAACGCATGCCTGATCCCTTCGATCTTACGGATATGCCGCCTTCGCCGCCGCCGGTGCCGCCACGGTCGGTGCACCTGGAAGGCCTGAACCCGGCGCAGTGCGAGGCGGTGGAAGCCACCGACGGCCCGCTGCTGGTTCTTGCCGGCGCCGGCACCGGTAAGACGCGCGTGCTGACAACGCGGCTCGCGCATATTCTGGCGGGCAACAAGGCGCGCCCGTGGCAGGTCATGGCGGTGACGTTCACCAACAAGGCGGCGCGCGAAATGCGCGAGCG
Source organism: uncultured Rhodospirillales bacterium (assembly GCA_937127205.1). GTDB lineage: Bacteria > Pseudomonadota > Alphaproteobacteria > Rhodospirillales > Defluviicoccaceae > CAKZLS01. Next base: position 285 of record CAKZLS010000472.1, on the reverse strand, counting down.
GGTGGCGGGACTGCTTGGATGTTCCGTGGAGGGGTGGTGGGTCGGCACCTTCCATGCCTTGGCGGCGCGGATCCTGCGCGCGCACGCGGAACTTGTGGGCCTGAAACCCAACTTCACCATTCTCGATACCGACGATCAGTTGCGGCTGATCAAACAGCTCCTGGAAGCCCGCGGGCTCGACACCAAAAAATCGCCGCCCCGGGTAGTGCTCGGTGTCATCCAGCGATGGAAGGACCGGGGTCTCACGCCTGAGCGTGTTTCCCAGGCCGAGGGCGCGGACGCGGA
>CAKZLS010000471.1 GCA_937127205.1 uncultured Rhodospirillales bacterium | reverse complement strand
CCGCGTTCCGCGGAAAAACGTCAAACTGCTCGCCGGCAGGCCGCTCTATTTCTGGATCGTCAACGAACTCCTCAAGGCCAAGCACGTCTCGGACGTCAGCATCGAGACCGACGACGACGAGATCGAGGCCATCGCCAACGACCTGTTTCCCCAGCTGCGTGTCTTGCGCCGTCCCGAAGAACTGCTCGGTGACTTCGTTTCGATGAACCCGCTTATCGCGCATCATCTCGACCATGTGGAGGGGGAGTATTTTCTGCAGACCCATTCGACGAACCCGCTCATTCGCGCGGAGACCATCGATGGCGCGGTGGAAGCATTCTTCAACGATGAGGATCACGACAGCCTGCTCAGCGTGACGGCCCTGCACACCCGGCTCTATTGGCCCGATGGACGCGCCGTCAATCACGATCCCTCGGAGCTGATCCCGACGCAGCATTTGCCGCCGATCTACGAGGAGAACTCGTGCCTCTATGTGTTCAGCCGCACGTCGTTCGCCGCCACCGGTTTGCGCCTCGGCGAGAAACCCATGCTGTTTCCCACCCCGCCGATCGAAAGCGTCGATATCGATGAAGACCATGATTTCGCCATGGCCGAGGCGCTGATGCGGCTCCGGCTGGATGCTCAGGAAAGCCAGAACTAGATGAACGATCTCAAGACGAAAATTCGAAACCGCGAACTGTCCGTCGGGTCGTGGCTCAGCTTCGCCGACCTGCAGATCGCCGAGATGATGGCGACGGCCGGGTTCGAGTGGCTGGTCGTCGACATGGAACACACCAGCACGTCTGTGTCGGAGATGCGGGCGCTGATCCAGGTGGTGTCGCTGGCCGGCGCGGCGCCGTTCGTCCGGGTCGGCGCCAACGATCCTTTGCTGATCAAGCGCGCCCTGGACGCGGGAAGCCTTGGGATCGTCGTGCCCATGGTGAATTCGCCCGACGAAGCCCGGGCCGCCGTGGATTCGGTTTACTATCCGCCGAAGGGACTGCGCGGCGTCGGTCTGGCCCGTGCCCAGAAGTACGGCGAGGGTTTCGACGAGTATCGGACCGGGCAGGAGGATCAATTATCCCTGTTCGTGCAGATCGAGCATTACCGCGCCGTCGAACAGCTCGATGCCATCATGGCCGTGGACGGGGTCGACGGGTTCATCGTCGGGCCCTACGATCTGTCCGGCTCGCTCGGCGTTCCGGGACAGTTCGATCACCCGAAGGTGGTCGAGGCTTTGGCGGAGGTGGCACGCTACGCCGCAGCCGGCGCCAAGCCCGCGGGCATGCACGTTGTCCATAGCGATCCGGAGCGGCTCCAGGGGTGTATCGACGCCGGTTACCGGTTCATCGCCTACGGAACCGAGATGATCTTTCTGTCCGAAAAGCTCAAGGAAACCGCCGCCACCTTGAAAGCAATCGGCCCGGTCACCCGTTAAGCTACCGATTCAAGGATTATCCGGGTCCGCTGGGACATCAAGAGTTGTCTGCGCTCGTTTTCTGAGCATGTCGATGATCATATTGGTGACCTGCTCGATGGAGCGGTCGGTCACGTCGATCACCGGCCATCCGTTGCGACCGAACAGGCGGCGGGCCTCGCGCACTTCCTTTCGCAGACTGTCGATGTCGTCGTAATCGGTTTGTTCCGTCTGCTTGAGCGCCTTGAGGCGGGCCTTGCGCACGGCGGCGAGCCGGGTAGGGTTGATGGTCAGGCCGACCGCAAAAAGGGACTTGTTGCCCTCGAGACCGCCTGGCAGCGGAACGCCGGGGACGAGCGGGACATTCGCCGCCTTGACGCCGCGCGACGCCAGATACATGCACGTGGGGGTCTTGGTTGCCCGCGACACGCCCACAAGGATAACGTCGGCATTGTCGAGCTCATGGGTTGCCTGCCCGTCATCGTGACTGAGCGTATACTTCATCGCCTCGACCCGCTGGTAGTAGTCGTCGTCGATGCGATCCAGCGAACTGGCGCGAAACCGGACCGGAACCTCGAAGTGCTCGGACAGGTTGGTAATCAAGGGCTCCAGGGTAAACAGGAAGGGCACCTGCAGCTGCTCGCACCCCTGTTCCAGCCGCTCGCGAATGTCGGAGGCGGTGACGCTGTGGATCACATACCCCCGCGTCTCGGCGATTTCTGCGAGGATTTCGGGAAGCTGGCCGAGATGCCGCACCATCTTCCACAGATGGCGCTCCACGTCGACGCCGTCTAAATGCGCCACCGCGTTCCGGGCCAGCATTTCAACCAGTTCACCGGACGCGTGGGAAACAAGGTGCAGGTGAATGGTTTTGATCATGAGAGACGCCACTGTGGCCGAAATTGGAGAATGGTGTCAGTGATGGAACCCGCCATCGAGCCGAAGCACGGTTCCGTTGATCATCACATTCTTGATCACGTGTTTCACCAGCATGGCGAACTCGGAGGGGTCGCCGAAACGATGCGGGAAGGGGATGGAACGCGCGAGCCGCGAGTCGAGGTTCCGTTCCATCTTGAATAACGTGGGCGTGCCGAACAGGCCGGGAGCGATGCCGACGACGCGAATGCCGAGCGGCCCCAATTCCCGGGCAGCCGGGAGGATCATGCTGACCACCCCGCCTTTCGAGGCCGAATAGGCGGTGTCGCCGCTCTGCCCCTCATAGGCGGCCACCGAGGCCGTGGAGATGATGACGCCGCGCTCGCCCTGAGCCTGTGTGTCCAGCCGCGCCATGTCCGCCGCCGCCAGCCGCATCATGTTGAAGGTGGACATGAGATTGACTTCCACCAGCTGACGAAAACTATCGAGCGACATGGGCTCGCCGTCGGTCAAAATTTTCTGCGAGTGTCCGCGGCCGACACAATGGACAAGCACCCGGGCCGCGCCATTGGCCTCTCTGGCCTGCTTGAAGGCGGCTTCCGCGGCATCGGAGTCCGACATGTCGCAAGGAATGGCCAGCCCGTCGATTTCCCGGGCGACACCCTCGAGGCGAATGGCGTCGATATCGATCAGCGAGACCTTCGCGCCGGCCTCCGCCAGAAACCGCGCCGTTTCCGCGCCCAAACCCGACGCCGCGCCGGTAACGACGGCGGCACTTTGCCACAAATCCATTGAACGCTAATCCCTGTTACACTTTTCTGTCTCAGTATCGTTACGGGGCCAATCTATACCAACGGCCTTCGATAGTAACCCGTCACTTCCAGATGGGCTTTCCCGACCCGGGGAGGCCATAGAGGCTCCATTTACGCGTGACCTCCTCGATGGTGGCGTCGGTCATGCGGATCTGGGTTCCCCAGGGCCTGTGCGTCTCGGGCGGAATTTTCGCCGTCGCGTCGATCCCCATCTTGCTGCCAAGCCCGGATTCGGGAGAGGCAAAATCCAGATAGTCGATGGGCGTATGCTCGATCATCGTGGTGTCCCGGGCCGCGTCCACATTGGTGGACAATGCCCAGATGACGTCGTTCCAATCGCGCGGATTGATGTCCGCGTCCACCACGATGACGAACTTGGTGTACATGAACTGGCGAAGGAACGACCACACGCCCATCATGATCCGCTTGGCGTGACCGGGATATTGCTTGTTCATGGACACCACGGCGACCCGGTATGAGCATCCCTCCGGCGGCAGCCAGAAATCGACGATTTCCGGGAACTGCTGGATCAGCAGCGGAATGAACACTTCGTTCAACGCCTCGCCCAGCACCGACGGCTCGTCGGGCGGGCGGCCGGTGAAGGTGGAGAGATAAATAGGCTGGCGGCGCATGGTGATGGCGCTGACGGTAAACACCGGAAACGGCTCCACCGCGTTGTAGTATCCCGTATGATCGCCGTAGGGGCCCTCGTCCGCATAGTCGTCTAGCGATACCGTTCCCTCGATAACGATCTCCGCCTGCGCCGGAACCTTGAGAGGAACGGTCTTGCAGTCCACCAGCTCCACCTTCTTGCCGCGCAGCAGGCCGGCGAACTGATACTCCGACAGCGTGTCCGGGACCGGCGTGACCGCGGCCAGGATCGTGCCCGGATCGGCGCCCAGCACGGCGGCGGCGGGCAGCGGCTCCGGCTTTGATTTTTTCCAGCGCTGATAGTGTTGGGCGCCGCCGCGATGCTTCAGCCAGCGCATCAGCGTGCGGTTTTTCGACAGCTTCTGCATGCGATAGATGCCAAGGTTGAAATCATCCTCCTT
>CAKZLS010000470.1 GCA_937127205.1 uncultured Rhodospirillales bacterium | reverse complement strand
GCCAAAAAGCCACACGGCAAGGGAAACAATAATGGCCATGCCCATGCTAATGAGCGCATACGTGCCGATCGTTATGTTCTTGCCGGTTCGCTCGAGGCGGTCGCGCAGAGCGGATTGCCTGGGCAGAAACCGCTTGGCAGCACCCTCCGCCACCGCCCAAGATCGTCCTTGTTTTCGCTTTAGGGACCCGAAGTCTGTCGTTCCCGCGCTCCCGGACCCTCGTTTTGTGCGCCCCGAAGACAGTCCAGCGGCGCGCTTGCTCAGTTTGTTTTGGGTGCTGAACTTCCCGCTGAGGGCGAGCGCGACGGCGCAGAGCGTTAGAGCGGCCCCCGCAAACAGGACCAGGAAGCTCGTGCTCATGGGCGCTCTCTCTCGGTGCCGTCATCGGCGACGGATTCCATGAGTGCGCGGTCGAGACCGAAGTATTCGGCGCGCGATGAGAAATTCGGCCGCAACCCGGAAGACGCAAAGGTGCCGAATAGCCGGCCGTCCTCATCTTCTCCCTTGAACTCAAACTTGAACAGGTCCTGGGTCGTGATCACTTCGCCTTCCATGCCCACAACCTCGGTAATGTGGGTGATGCGGCGAATACCGTCGCGCATGCGGGCGATTTGAACGATCATCTGCACGGCGCCGGCGATTTGAGACCGGACCGCCTCGTTGGGCAGTTTAACGCCGGTCATGGCGACCATGTTTTCGAGCCGGGTCAGCGCCTCGCGCGGTCTGTTGGCGTGGAGAGTACACATGGAGCCGTCGTGGCCGGTGTTCATGGCCTGCAGCATGTCGAGCGCTTCTCCGGCGCGGATTTCACCCAGGATCACCCGGTCAGGGCGCATGCGGAGCGCGTTCTTGACCAATTCGCGCTGGGTGATTTCTCCTTGTCCTTCGAGGTTCGGCGGACGGGTTTCCAGGCGCACCACATGGGGCTGCTGCAATTGCAGCTCGGCGGCGTCCTCGATGGTGACGATCCGCTCACCCACATCGATCATCTGGGACATGGCGTTGAGAAGGGTGGTCTTGCCCGAGCCTGTACCGCCGGAGATGAGAATGTTCAGCTTGCACCGGCCGGCGATCTTAAGCACCGTCGCCATCTGCGGCGACAGGTTCTCCGTCTTCTCCATCATATCAAGGGTGATTTTCTGCTTGGCGAATTTTCGGATGGAGATGGACGCGCCGTCCAGCGCGAGCGGCGGAATAATGATATTAACGCGGGACCCGTCCTGCAGACGGGCATCCACCAACGGAGTCGTTTCGTCGATTCGCCGGCCCACCCGCGTGACGATCCGCGTGCAGATGTTCATCAGGTGGGCTTCGTCGCGGAAGGTAACGTCGGTCAACTCGAGCTTGCCGCGCCGTTCAACGTAGACCTGCTTAGAACCATTGACCATGATATCGGTAACGCTGTCGTCCTGGATCAGGACCTCCAGGGGGCCAAGACCCAGCATGTCGTTAAGCAGAGCGGTAACCAGATCGCGTTGTTCGGCCTTGTTGAGCTGGTGCTTTTCCTCGCCGAGGATCTCGGCGACGATGTCGCCGATCTGGCGGGCCAGTTCCTCCGGCGGAAGCTGGAGCGCCTTGGTTACGTCGATACGCTCGAGCAGAATTGGCTGCACCAGCAGCTTGGCGGTCTCTATGATCTGCTGTTCGCTGTTAGGAGCACTTTGATTGCCTCCGTCGCCGGGGATGTGTCGCTTGGCCTCTGCCAACAGCTTTTGCACCAGGACAGTGACCGCGCTCCGGCTTTCATCGTCCTCCAAGACATAGCCGCCCTCCGCGCAAAGTTTTTCAACTTCGTGACCCACTTTCTGAGCCAGTTGAGAGCGGGTCATCTTAATGATTTCTGTGGGTTCGAGCTTCTCGCGCAACTGCGGAAGGCAGCGTTCGACCACGGCCTGCAGTGTTTGGTTTTCGGCCAGCGCCTCGGCGGCGGGAATCCGCGCAGCCGGTTTAGCCGCGGGTCCGGACTCCGGTTTCCGCCGCTCCGAATTCTCCGAAGTCTCCGGCTCGGCCGGCGGTTGCGGGGCGAGGGGAACGACGTTCCCGGTTTGGCGTCGGCCGAACATCTACTTTTTGCCTTTGACCAGCTTCTTCCAGAAGGGGACTTTGTCTTTCTTTGTCTCCTCGGAGCCGCACTGAGCGACGCTGATTTCGCGAATGGCAGCCGCCGATTTTGAACGCGGTCCGGCTTTCAACAGGGGTTTGCCGGTACTTACGCATTCCGCGAAAACTTTCGGTTCGAAAGGTATGGTGTGGCTGACTTTGAACTCGCCGCCCCGTTCGAAATCGGCCTTCGACAGCTCGGCGTTCTTGTTGGCGCCGAGCCGGTTCAAGGCAACGCTGACATCGGCCTTGCATCCGTTCTGTTTGAACAGATTGGCAAGC
>CAKZLS010000469.1 GCA_937127205.1 uncultured Rhodospirillales bacterium | reverse complement strand
TGCGAGGCAGCAAAGGAAGGTGTCCATAGCGGCCGATGGGAAGATCAACAAGGTCGTCAATGGCCTCTTGCCCTCGCAGCGCACTCACATCTCCACTCGCGCAGTACCGACGCAACACTTGCGCGACTTCAAGATCAAGAACTTCCGGAGCAAACAAGGGAACGCCACCATCGAACAATCTCCGCTCGATACCGGCGGCAACGGTGGTGCGCAAAAGAACTTCGATCAAGGCAGACGCATCAACCACGATCACCGGATGTCACGTTCCATCCTGATCATATCGGCTGGCGGCACGCTAGGCTTCACCGGAGTGCGGGTCTCGAGCCGGTCGCGTATTTCGGCAACCGTCGGCCTTTCGGCGGACTGCCGGATCTCGACCAACAGATATTCCGACAGAGACATTCCAGCCCAAGCGGCCCTTGCTTTCAGCTTGCGATGTAATCCATCCGGCACATTTCGAATCTGGATCATTTTGGACATGCGATTAGTATACTTGCATGTGATTTACATGTACAGCTTTGCGAAGAACACCATTGACGCGACAGTCACACCCGCAAATCGGATTTCAAGAATAGTTATTGCAGCAATTGGCCAGCTCGGCTGCCCAGCGCCCCTTCACGAAACCATCGCTCGAACGCGGCACACGGTGCGTTTCCTTCCGCCGGCGCCCACTTGGCAAAGTCCTTATCCGTCATCGGTTCGTAAGGACCCGGTTTCAATTCCAACAGGATCGTTCCCGGCTGCAGGCAGGCCAGCGAGTGCCAGGTGCGCGGTGGAATTTCCACCCCCAGGTTACCTCCGTCGCCGTCGCCGACAATGACGACGCGGTCGCGCAGGATGCCGTCATCGGAAAACGTGACCACCGTCGCGGCGCCCCTGACGGCAAAAAAGCATTCCCAGCGATGGGCTTCATCGTGGCGGTGAGGACGCACGTAGGTTCCGGGCTCCAGAGCGTTGAAGAACCGCTGGATCGGGTCATCGAGGGTCGGATGCAAGTTCCAATTGGCGCGGCGGCGGGGCCGCGCCGAGGCTTCGGCGGATAGGTTGGAGAGCGTGTCCCGATCGATGATTTTCATGCCGACGGTTCTAACGAAAACTCACCTCAAGGTCCACTAACGGCATGCGATGTCGAATAGACGGCGACCCTCAGCTTTTGTGCGCTTCATCCAGCCATTCGTGGTCTTCGTGCCAGTCCTCGATAATCGCGTCGAAATCCTTGTTGTCTCCACCTGACTGCAATGAGGGCATGCCGAGAATGATGTTTTGAATATTGGTGAAAGGCTTGCCGATGTGCATACCTTTGCTGTCGATCATGAACTCGTAGATCGACTTGGCGTGTTGCGAGCCGCGCATCTTGATCACCGCTACCCCGCGCCGCAGATCGCCGCTGATTTCCACATACCGCAAAAGAATAATGGCGTCGGTGATGGTGGAAATATGCCCCTCGGTAATGGAGTCGCCACCCGACAAGCGTGGCGTTGCGCTGGTGAACAGGCTGCACAATTCCTTGTCTTTGGTGTACGATGTCAGTCCGATAACGAACTCGCGGAAGTAGCGCACCGCTCCCACACGCTCCATGGCGGAAATGCTGTCCATCACCAGGCGGTTGGGATTGAAACTCTCGATCTCCCGCTGGATCATCAACAGATGATCTTCCAGACCCATGGCTTCGGGGTATTGGCACACCACCCGCAAAAGCCCTTCGTTCTCCCATTTCTGAAAATCCAAGCCCCAGGACTGAGCGTTGCGAAGCAGTTGAGCGTGCGATTCCTCGTACGCCAGCATCAGGACCCGCTCGCCGTTGCGGCAGGCTTCCGCCGCGAAGGTACCGGCGATCAGTGTCTTGCCGCCGCCTGTCGGACCGCTCACGAGCACGGTCGAATCCTGAAACAGCCCGCCGCCCGCCATCTCGTCTAGCTTGGGTGTGCCCGTGCTGACCCGGTCGCTGGACGACGCTTGTTTCAATTCGCGGGCCGACAGGGGCAAAATGCTGATTCCGCCCGATGCAATCGTAAACGGGTATTCACCCTTGAAATGTTCGTCGCCCCGCATTTTCAAGACCTGAACCGTACGCCGCACTTTCTCGGCCTTGAGCACATTGCGGAGAATGATCACGTTGTCGGAGACGAACTCTTCGACGCCGTGCCGGGATATGGTGCCGTATTCCGACAGTCGCTCCGCCGTGAGGATGGTGGTCACACCGAGGCCTCGCAATAAATGGGTGACTCGGAAGATCTCCCGGCGAATGGTGGCGGTGTCGGCAAATTGTTGGAAAAGCGACCCGATCGAATCGAGCACAACCAACTCTGCGCCAATGTTATCGATGACGTAGCGGATTTGAGCCATCAGACCTTCGAGGTCGTAGCTGCCGGTTTCCAGAACGGTAACGGGTTCGGGCGACAGGTCGACAATCATCAGCCTGCCCTCCCGCAAAGGCGTATCGATATCCCACCCCATCCGCTTGACGTTGCGAATGATATCGGTGGCGGGTTCCTCCATGGTAAAAAACACGGCAGGCCGATTGAAATCGGAAACGCTTCGGTACACCAACTCCATGGTGAAGATCGTTTTTCCCGATCCTGAGCTTCCACATACCAGTGTGGGACGGTTTTTCGGCAATCCCCCCATGGTAATAAGCTCGAACCCTTCGACGCCGGTCGGAATTTTTTCAACCGGCTCCAGGCCCAAAAGGGCGTCCACATTCATACTCATGATTCTAGTCCCCTGAAACAGACGTTCGGCTTTGCAGACGACCGAAATCCCCGACCACTTGGCCGAGGAGGTCCGGTCGTCCCATGTCGCCGATAATCCTGACTTCGGGGAGCGGATGCAACCGGACCAAGGTCGGCGTTGCCTTTACCTTGCCCTCCAAGGCGGCACCCGGGTTGGAGATCACATCAATAACCTCGAGCTCGTACCCCGCCTGTCCCAACAGCGCGGTGAGCGCGTATCGAACGCTATCGATCGTTCTTGGCGTGGTCAGTGTCTGCGATGCCACGTAAAGCCTATAGCTAGATATATTATTGGAACTCTTATTCATTAAAAAATTTTCCAAACCCCTGTCGCCCGACACGGGCATATTGATTACTTTTTTTGTAACAAAAACAAGGATTAGGAAATAAGTTGGTGATCGTCAATATTGACCATCTCTTTCCCAACCGCCGAGCGCGCCAATTTAATAAGATTCCTTCTATAAGAAAAGATGTTCGCTGTCTTCATTAGATCCTTGATCGCCCAACCCATTCAAAACCTGATGCACACCTTTCCCATATGGTGGCCGCCCTCCAGGTGAGCGAAAGCGGCCGGCACGTCGTCAAAATCGAACACCCGATCCACCACCGGTCGCAGATGGTGGCGTGCCATGGCCCGGCACATGGCCTCGAACCCGTCGCGGGACCCAACCGTAACCCCCTGAAGCCTGACATTGCGCATGACCACCAGCGGCAACGGCGTCTCCGCCTTGGCGCCGGACAGCACGCCGATCAGGCTCACCGCGCCCCCGACGCGGGCTGCGCGAATGGATCGCTCCAGGGTCCCGGCGCCGCCGAGTTCGACCACGTGCTCGCACCCCTCGCCGTCGGTCAGCTCCTTGACCACACGATCCCAATC
>CAKZLS010000468.1 GCA_937127205.1 uncultured Rhodospirillales bacterium | reverse complement strand
TGCCGGAAACCCCGAAACGCCGTCACAAGGGGTCATCATTAACGACCGTTGGTATTAGGATCGCTCCGGGTCAGCATCTCCCGTCCAATTGATTGCTTTGACAAGACTGAATTGGGTCGCACAGCTGAAGCAGACAGCTTTGTCGGCGATGGGCAGGGTCCGTGTGGGCGATCAAGCGATGCACCGGATCGGAAAACGCATCACGACAAATGTGTGTCTTTGAGCGGTGCGAGAGCGGCGATGTGTTCGGGAGAAAGACCGCAGCAGCCGCCGATAATCTTTACGCCGCTTTCGACCCAGCTGTTCGCAAACGAGACGAGGTCCCCGGGAGCAATGACGTCCTCGAACTGCCAATGCGGCATCTTGAAGTAGCCGGAATCCGGATAGGCCAAAAGAGGCCCGGTGAAAGCATCACGCACGATGGCAACGGCGTCGCCAACGACGTGCGACGGCGTATGCATAACGCCCGCCGCGGCAACGTCGAAATCGTTGAGCACCTGAACAAGGTCCGCAAACGGGATTTCGCGGTCCGGGGCATAACTCAAAACCCGGGCGTCGTCGCCGTAGCGGGCCGAGAAACCGGCCCAAACCGGCAGTCCGCTGCTGATTGCCGCTTCGAAGGCGGGGCCGAGGCGTTCCGGCCGATACATCATTTCCAACAGAATGAGGTCGCAGCCGCTATCGCGCAGAAGCTGGGCCAGCTCTTCGAACGCCTCCGCCATTTCGCCCGGCGGCGGTGCGCGTGTCAGGTCGTGCTGCCCGGTCCCGCCGATCATGGGGCTCATGTGGGACAACGAACCCGCAATCAACACGTCGTTCCGCCCGCTCGCCTCTCGCGCCTGGCGTGCCGCGCCGACGGCTGTGCGGACGATATCCCCCACCCGGTCGCCCAATCCGGCCGGACCAAGCATCAGCCGTGAGGATGCATAGGTGTTCGCTGTGATGATGTCGGCCCCGGCCGCGATGTAGTCACGGTGGATCGCCTCGAGCACGCTGGCGTTTTCCAGAGCCGCCGGCCCGCACCACGCGTCCGGATCCATCGGCACGCCGCGGCGCTGCAACTCGGTACCCGTGCCCCCGTCGAGAATGACGGTTCCGCCGCTCTTCAGACGATGCTCCAAGGCTGCATACGGCATGGGAAAAGCTCCTCTCTGCTGATTATAAGAAGTGATGCCTACCCTTGGGGCAACGGTCAGCCTTGCTCGGGGACGGGCGCTGTTTTTGAATCAGTCTCAGCGTCGCACGAATTGTTCCTTCTCACAAACCATGGGAGAAAGATCATGCAAACATTCGGCGAAATCAGCCTCAATCTTGGCAAGCACGAGCCCTGAAACAAGGGTAAGCTCTTGGGCCCGAAGTCGCCGCTTCCTGTGAAGCACGTTAGGGCCATCCGCACGCGGTGAATACCGAGGACACAATACGCATCTCTTCCTCGCCGAGGGGGCGGCCGGTGCGCTGGTGGCGACACGGCGTTTCAATCTCGTGGTCAGTGGCCGCCAGCGACCCCGCGTGCGACCCGTACCATGGTTATCCCCGTGGGCCGTCACGGCGCAGGCGTCAATTGCGTATCATGTTCTCAGAACCCGCGATGTCGCCAGAACCTACGGTGACTCATCCAGCAGGAGATCACTGGTCCTTACAATTGTTACAAAATCGTTCTGTTACAAAAACGATCTTAACAATGCACGGATTTTGTGTTGTAATATACCAACCCGAATGCGGCAATATTCTCACTCTCGACCACCAAAAAGGGTGCATCAAGCCGAGTTTTCACGATAGAACGTAGATGGAGACGGCGGCATGGGACCGGAAACTCTCGAATGGACGCCTGATCTGGAAACGGGAGTTGCCGACGTCGACGACGCCCACTGCGAACTTTTGGGCCTTTACAACCGGATCGTCTTTGCATGCGAGAAAGATGGGGCGGTCGGGACCTTTCGCGAACGCATGAGAACCTTTCTGATATACGCGCGGTGGCATTTCGCTGAGGAAGAAGCCCTTATGCGCCGACTGCATTACCCAGATTACATGGACCATAAGGGCCATCACCAGCGTCTGCTTCAGGATGCTGAGGATTTCCTTGAGAGCTTTGGAGACTCGCTGCGCCTCGAGGACAACTCGGCGATAGCTAGTTACTTAATGTACTGGTTGACCCGCCATTTGAACGACAAGGATGGCAGTCTTAGAAACTTCCTGATCACCAAGAACACCGCTTCCACTTTAGCGAGCGTCAGAAACTGAGGTACCGCTTGTTACAAAAATCATTTCTGAGGAGGTGAATTCATGACCTACTCTAATGGAAACGTGGAAATGGTTTGCCGCCAGATTGAAGAAGCTTGCCGACCCATACTCGATTCCTGGCGGAACGACTCGACGACGTGTGTGCGATTGCAGGACGACGATTACCAAGCGGTGATAAAGGATACGGCGAAATCCGCATACCCACAACAGACGCCATCGGAGGCTTTTGCCGTCTACCGCTGCCTCGCGGAAATGTCAGCGGTGGCTGCTGACGGTGATCGGGTTTCCACGGAAACGAGGGCTCTTGTGGTCGCCGCCCTGGAAGACGTGATCGCAACAGCACGCGCGCAGACGGTCACCGACATACATGCCCGCATCAATTTCATCGAGCATGCTGCAGACCTTGGGACGCAAATCGGAAGTGTTGCGGCCTGTGCGAGATCTCTACGGCAGGACTTGTACGCCTTATGCCGTCAGTCAATCCAAATAACATAAAGTATCAGTTATAGGTCCGGAGTGGGCATCAGTGCGACGTTTACTATTTTGGGGGACGCATGTCGGAAACTGATGATATTTTGTATTTATTTTTATTTGGGGATCAGTTTCGGGGACATAATTGGGCTGCACCACCCCCTTGTCCCCAAAACCCGTGACTCCCAAAACGGTTGCATGGTTCTCGCGCTCATACCAACGCCCATTGATAGGGACTCATTGTGATCGTGATTCTCGCATTCTCGGCAGGAGGGG
>CAKZLS010000467.1 GCA_937127205.1 uncultured Rhodospirillales bacterium | reverse complement strand
AGGATTGACTGTATTGGCGTGCACTGGGCCTGATCCGGCGACGAACCCGCCGACCAACCCACCGCCGGCGCCGCAACCCGGATCGGACGAAGCGCGCATTCAAGAATGTATGGAGACCGCGTCGCGAAGCGTGTGCGAAATGAAAATCGTCGGGCCATAGCAACCACGTTGCCGGCGATCGATCACTCGTCGGACTTCTTGCCGAAAATCTTGTCCCAGTTGCTGCGATAGGCGTTGGTTACCGGTTTTTGATTCTCGCCGCGGGTGTATCCGGCGGGCGCGTCCGATGTCGAACTGTCCGTTTCCGTTGTGGAACCGGCGTCGGTAGCCGTTGTATCCTTGGTTTCGGTTTTTGCTTCGGGTTTCGAGCCGGTCGAGGCCGTCTCCGTTTTGGCCGGCTTGGCCTCCGGTTTCGCTGTGGTGGTATCCGCCATATGTTATCTTATCTCCGCTCTTCGCCGCACAGATGGCGGGTGTATAGGGCACGACGCACGGTGCAGCAACCCCACTCCTTACGCGAGTACCGGCGTGCAGGGACGCGGAACTGCCTCACTCTGCGGCGTGATCGAGGCTGGGCGGGTGCCAGCGGAGGATGGGGTTGCGGGCCGCCGTTGTTTCGTCGAGCCGGCGGCGCGGCGTCAGGTACGGTGAGTCGTGGAAGAATTTGACGTCGCCGGCCGCGGCGCGCTCGGCCAAGTGCTTCATTGTGTCGACGAAGGAGTCGATGGATTCCTTGCTTTCCGTTTCCGTCGGTTCCACCAGCATGGCGCCATTGACCACCAGCGGAAAATACACGGTCATTGGATGGAAGCCTTCGTCCAGCAGCGCCTTCGCCATGTCCAGCGTGGTTACTCCGGTTCCCTTGAGGGTGCGGTCGCTGAACAGCACCTCGTGCATGCAGGGCGCCGGAAAGGGGACCCTGAACGTGTCCTGCAGCCGGGCCAGAATATAGTTGGCCGACAGCACGGCATCGCCTGAGACGTCGCGCAAGCCGTCGCTGCCCAGGCTCATCATGTACGACAGCGCGCGAACGAACATGCCGAACTGGCCGTGAAAACCCTTGATCCGGCCGAATGGCTTGCCATCGGAATCGTCCGGTTTCTCCACCAGGGTGGCGCCGTCGGGGCCATGCACCACGTAGGGAACCGGCGCGTAGGGCGCCAGCGCTTCCGACAGCACCACCGGTCCGCTGCCCGGTCCGCCGCCGCCGTGGGGGGTGGAGAACGTCTTGTGGAGATTGAGGTGCATGCAATCGATGCCGAGGTCGCCCGGCCGCACCCGGCCCACCAGCGCGTTGAAGTTGGCGCCGTCGCAATAGAAGAACGCGCCCGCTTCGTGGGTGGCCTTCGCGATCTCCTGGACATCGTTCTCGAACAGGCCGCAGGTATTGGGGTTGGTCACCATCACCGCGGCAACGTCGGAGTCCAGGCGCTCGCGCAGGATGGCGAGATCCACCCTGCCGCGATCATCCGCGGGGATGGACTGAACGGCGTAGCCGCACATGGCGGCGGTGGCGGGATTGGTGCCGTGGGCCGACTCGGGCACGAGGACTCGTTTTCGCGCATCGCCGCGATCTTCCAGGGCGGCGCGGATGGTCATCAGTCCCACCAGTTCGCCGTGGGCGCCGGCCGCCGGGTTCATGGTGACCGCCGGCATCCCGGTGAGAACCTTGAGCCAATGAGCACACGTGTCGATCAGTTCCAGGGCGCCTTGGACCGTGGATACCGGCTGCAAGGGGTGAAGGTCGCCGAGGCCCGGTAGCCGCGCCACCTTTTCGTTGATCCGCGGATTGTGCTTCATGGTGCACGAGCCGAGCGGATAGAAACCGGTGTCGATGCCATAGTTTTTCTGGCTGAGCCGGAGATAGTGCCGAACCACTTCCGGTTCTGAAAGACCCGGGAGTCCGATCGGTGCGCGCCGTTCAAGCCCGCCAAGACGGTTCTTGGATGCCGGTGGTTCCGGGAGGTCCACGGCGGTTTTTCCGGGCGAGCCCTGCTCGAAGATCAGCGGCTCCTCCTTTTCCAGGCCCCGGTTGCCGGTGAAGGTGCCTTCACGGTCCATCATGGCCCGGTCCATCATGACAATGCCTCCGTCAGCGTTGCGACCAATGCGTCCATATCGTCACTGGAATTCAATTCCGTCGCCGCCACCAGCAACAGGTTCCGTAAGTCCGGATTATCAGGGTAAAGACGGGAGACCGGGATGCCGCCGAGCACGCCGCGTTCGGCCATGGCATCGACCACGCCGGCCGCCGGCTTGGGCAGGCGCACGGTAAGTTCGTTGAAAAAGGTGTCGTTGAGCACGTCGACGCCGGGCACAGCCGCCAGCCGGTCGGCGAGCTCCACCGCATTGGCGTGATTAAGCTCCGCCAGCCGCACCAGTCCCTGTTCGCCGAGCAGCGTGAGGTGGATGGTGAAGGCGAGCGCGCAGAGCCCGGAGTTGGTGCAGATGTTGCTGGTCGCCTTTTCGCGGCGGATGTGTTGCTCGCGGGTGGACAGCGTGAGCACGAAACCGCGGCGGCCGTCCACGTCCACCGTCTGGCCCGCCAACCGCCCCGGCATCTGCCTGAGGAAGGAGCCGCGCACCGCCATCAATCCCACCGTGGGGCCGCCGAAGCTGGCGGCATTGCCGAGCGATTGGCCCTCGCCGGCGACGATGTCCGCGCCCATCTCGCCCGGCGGCTTCAACAGCCCAAGCGACACCACCTCGGTGACCACCACCACCAGCAGCGCGCCGGCCGCGTGGCAGGCGTCGGCAAGTGCTGTGTAGTCCCGGACCCGGCCAAAGAAATCCGGATATTGAACCACCACACACGCGGTTTCTCCGTCAATGGCCGCGCCGGCGTCCTCTGAGTCTTGCCAGTCGGCCGGCAAAGCGTGGATGTCCAGGTCTGTGTATTTTCCGTAGGTAACGGAGGTTTCGCGGTAGTGCGGATGCAGTCCGCCGGAGATCACGACGCGGCGCCGCTTGCGGGTGCGGGTGGCCATCATCACGGCTTCGGCACACGACGTGGCGCCGTCGTACATGGAGGCATTGGCCACATCCATGCCCGTCAGCAGCGCCACCTGGGTCTGGAATTCGAATAGATACTGAAGCGTGCCCTGCGCCACTTCCGGTTGATAGGGAGTGTAGGCGGTCAGGAACTCGCCACGCTGGATCAGGTGATCCACCGTCGCCGGGATATGATGCCGATAAGCGCCGCCGCCAAGAAAAGACGGCGCGGACGAAGGGCTGACGTTGCCGGCGGCAAACGCCCGGAACGCTTGTTCCACCGCCATCTCGCCCTGGGTGCCCGGCAGCGCCACGGGATCGGACAGCAGAGCATCGGCGGGGACGTCCCGGAACAGGTCCTCGACGGACTCCGCGCCAATCACGGAAAGCATCTGCTGGCGATCCTCATGGGTCAAGGGCAGATAACGCATTATTGGAGGCTCTCCACATATTTGGCGTAGGCGGCTGCGTCCATCATCGGGTCGAGCTGAGTGGGGTCGGACAGTTTTATCTTGAAAAACCACCCATCCGTTTGCGCCGCCCCGTTCACCTTGTCCGGGGCATCGGCCAAGTCCTCGTTAACCTCGACAACTTCGCCGGTCACCGGCGCGTAAACCTCGCTCGCAGCCTTCACCGATTCGACGACGCCGGCTTCGCCCCCTTGCTCAAGCTGGGCCCCGACTTCCGGCAGTTCGACAAAAACCACGTCGCCCAACTGCTCTTGGGCATAATCGGTGATCCCGACCGTGCCGATGTCGCCATCCACGCGGATCCATTCATGTTCATTGGTGAAGTGCATCTTTGCCATTGGTGTCTATCCCCTGTTTTTATTTTGCGTAGCGGTGAGCAACGAAGGGCAACTTCGTCACGTGTGCGGAGATCGGTTTCCCGCGGACGATCACATTGACCGGAGTTTCGGCGGCGGCGTGATCCACGTCGACGTAGCCCATACCGATCGGTCCGCCGACCGAGGGACCAAAGCCACCGCTGGTCAGAACGCCAACCGGCCTACCCGATCCATCGGTAATATCGTTTCCGGCGCGGGCGACAGCCTTGCCGTCTATCCATATGCCAACCCGGCGCCGCGTCGGTCCCTCCGCGAGTTGGCGGAGAATAACGCCATCCCCTGGAAATCCTCCGTCCTCGCGCCGCCGTTTGTTGATGGTCCAGGAAAGCCCGGCCTCTACAGGTGTTGTGGTTTCGTCGATGTCATTGCCGTAAAGGCACAAGCCGGCTTCGAGCCGCAGCGTGTCGCGGGCGCCGAGACCGGCCGGCATCACCTCCGGCTCGGCAAGCAGCGTTTCTACCAGTTCCTCTGCATCTTCGGCGGGCACGGTAATCTCGTAGCCATCTTCGCCGGTATAGCCCGAGCGGGTTACACCGCACCTGATATCGTCGATTTTTAGATTTTCCATACTCATGAACATCATGTGCCTGCTTGCCGGCGCCAACCGGGCCATGACTGTTGCTGCCATCGGTCCTTGCAATGCGAGC
>CAKZLS010000466.1 GCA_937127205.1 uncultured Rhodospirillales bacterium | reverse complement strand
TATCGATGCACGATCCTCCACATGCGTTACGTGATCCGTCACGTATTGCTCGACTATTATCGGCAGAACGGGACATCCCATTTTGCCGATCGGGAAGCCGAAATCCTGTTCCTCCATCCGGCCACGGCTAACCCAGGCCGATATCAGCTACTCAACCCCGGTCCATATGAGCTACTCTCTATCCGTCGACTGTACGGCGGGGACGAGAGATGGCGGGCGAACCAGATGACGAAACCATTATCAACGACTATCGGGCGGTGCTCGAACGGCTGACGCTGAGCCCCGATGAGATCCACGATGAACAGGAGCTCCCCCATCCGCGCCAGCGGATCATCGATTCGCTGTTGTCGGCGTATTCCTTGTCCGGAGGCAGTTCCCATTCGCCGGCAGAGCTTCAGGGCTGGATGCTGACGCTGGCGCAATTTCAGCCGGGCGTCGGCGAACCCATCCGCGATCCCGCCGCCGAAACTGCGCGTCAGATGACCGAGGCCGGGAAGATGGTGGAAGCCGCCGCTCTGCAGCAACTCGCCGACGAAATCGCCGAGGAAGGCGCCGACAAGGGCTGGGTCATCCGCCGCGCCAAGTATCAAGCTAAGGTGGAGCGGGATCGCAACGAACTCATCGGGCTGTTGCAGAACGTCCGTTAGACCCGACGCGGACCGTTGGCATATGAGCATAGACCCGGTATTGATGCGCGTCGAACGTTCACACAATCATTCTCGGGAGATCCCCACAACGTGACCGCCACTCGGCCGACTTCGAAGGCGACGTTCTCCGGCATCCATTGCCGGGACTATGGGTTGCTCCCCGGAATCCATGACGAAATGATGACCCAAGACGGAAGCCTGCGAGAGCATTGGCAGGGCTTCGTCACGGGACTTGAGAAGATGTCGCCCGAGGGGCTGGAAAGCCGATTGCGGAAGGCCGACCGGCTGCTTCGCGAAAACGGCCTGACCTATTCCATCGCCGCCGCGGCGGAGGGGGTGGAAAGGCCGTGGGAACTGGATTTCGTGCCGATGGTTCTGTCGACCGCCGAGTGGGAGCATCTGCAGACGGGATTGGTCCAACGGGCGCGCCTGCTCAATGCCATCTTGACGGATCTTTACGGTCCGAAGCGGCTGTTGCGCGACAATCACCTGCCGGCGGCGCTGATCTTCGCCAACCCGCACTTCCTGCGGCCCTGTCATGGGATGGAGCCGCGCGACGGCATCTATCTGCATCTGTACGCCGCCGACCTGGGGCGCGGACCCGACGGCCGTTGGTGGGTGCTTGCCGATCGGACCCAGGCGCCGCTGGGCGCCGGATACGCCCTCGAGAACAGGGTCGTCATGTCGCGATCGTTGCGCAATCTGTTCCGGTTCAATCACATCCACCGTCTCGCCGCTTTTTTCCAGGCCATGCACAACGGTCTGATGGCGCGCACCGGCCGTGACGATCCGCGCATCGTTCTGTTGACGCCAGGGCCGAGCGCCGAAGGTTATTTCGACCATGCCTATTTGGCGCGCTATCTCGGCTATACCCTCGCCGGCGGTGCCGACCTGACGGTCCGCAGCAACCGGGTTTTTCTGAAAACCGTGGAGGGTCTGAAGCCGGTAGACTTGATCATCCGCGGCATCGACGCCGAGCATTGCGACTCCATCGAATTGCGCGGCAACCCCGGTCTCGGTGTTTCGGGACTGTTCGAGGCCGTGCGGGCGGGCACCGTGACCGTGGCCAACGCGCTGGGCAGCGGTCTGGTGGAAACCCGGGCTTTCATGGCTTTCCTGCCCAAGCTCTGCCGGGTGCTGCTGGACGAGGATCTGATCCTCCCCAACACCGCGACTTGGTGGTGCGGGCAGAACGGTGCACGCGAGCATGTTCTCAAGAACCTCGACCACCTCGCCATCGACCTGGCTTTCGAGCGGCGTCCATTGTTGAGCAAGACCAGCCGGCCTGTGCTCGGCAGCGAACTCGCTGCCAAAGAAATGCGGGCGATCGAGAACGACGTTAGCACCCGTGGGCACGACTATGTGGCGCAGGAGATGGTGTCTCTATCGACCACGCCGGTTTGGCTCAACGGCGCGCTGCAGCCGCGGCCCATGTCGGTGCGAATGTTCCTCGCCGCCGCCGAAGACGGCTACACGGTCATGCCGGGGGGGCTGACCCGGGTGTCGGCGACGAGCGATCCTCGGGCCGTGGTCCTGCGGCGCGGAACGGGCTCCAAGGACACCTGGGTGCTGTCCGATACGGTGGTTCCCGCGTTTAGCCTGCTTACCTCGCCATCCAACGCTCCTGCGCCGCGGCGGACGGGTAAGGACATCCCCAGTCATTCGGCCGATAACCTGTTCTGGCTCGGACGCAGCGCCGAGCGCGCCGAGGATACGCTCCGCGTCCTGCGCAGTGTGCTGAGGCGGCTGACCGAGGAGATCGAGCTTGAGCATGACTTGAACGCCCTCGAGGGGGTCGTGCGGGTGCTGCTCAAGAAAACCGGCATCCGCCCACCCACCCAGCAGGAGCGCCAGCTTGGCGACACGGTGGCGCTGGAACGCCAAATCCATTCGCTGCTGTACGGACGGGATCGTCCTTACGCGCTGTTGGACACAGCGGGCAACCTGCTCCGGACCGCTGCGCAAGCCCGTGACTGGTTGTCGGCGGAAGCGTGGCGAACCATCAACGGCTTTCATATGAACGCGGCCCGGCCGCCGGCCGGCGCCACCTTGGATGTGGGCGACTCGCTGGAGCGCCTGGACGACGGCTTGCAGATGCTGGCGGCCTTCAGCGGCATGGAAAGCGAAAACATGACCCGCGATAACGGCTGGCGTTTTCTCGATATGGGACGCCGCGTGGAGCGCGCACGTCATTTATCCGGACTAATGAAAAGCCTGTTGGTGGCCGGTGATCCCGAAGAGGACGGAAGCCTTGTTCTGCTTCTGGAATTGGCCGACAGCGTCATGACCTACCGGTGGCGGTATCTCTCGACACCCAGTCTGGCCCCGGTTATCGACCTTCTGCTCACCGACGAAACCAATCCCCGATCCATTGCCTTTCAGATCAATCTGATGGATCAGCATATGAAGGACCTGCCCCGGGATTTGATCCTGCCGGCGCGCAGTATCGAGCAGCGGATCATTCTGTCGCTGCTGACCGACATCCGGCTGGCCGAAATCCCGGCACTCTGCCAGCGGGACCGGCGGGGCCGACGGGCGGAGTTGGCATCGCTTCTCGGTCAAGTGGAGAACGGCATGCCGGAGTTTTCGGAAGCGATCACCCGCAGCTACTTCAGCCATACCGAAGCGCAACGGCCAGCCGACGTTGTTGTCAGGAGCTCGTGAGCGGTGATTTATGACGTCAGTCACCGCACCACATACCGGTACTCGATCCCGGTGTCGTTCTCGCATCATCGCATGCACCTGACCCCAAGGGCGTGCGCGCAACAAGTCTGTCATCGCACGGCGCTGTCGGTGTCGCCCAATCCGACAACGCAAACATCGAGCGAGGATTATTTCGGCAATCCGGTGACCAACGTCACCCTGCAGGACCAGCACAAGGAACTGAGCCTGCACTCGCGGAGCGTCATCGAGGTCAAACCCGCGTCACCACCGGAACCTTCGGGGACCGCGCCTTGGGATGGCATATACCAAAATCTATATGGCGATCCCTCCGATACCGGTTTGGATGCTATTCAGTACGTGTTCAATTCTCCCCTGGTGGCATCGAATTCGGCCTACACCGACTATGCCGCCATGTCTTTTGCCGCCGGCGCGCCGGTCATGGTTGGGGCGCTGGATCTGACGCGGCGGATCTACGAAGAATTCACCTACGATCCTACCGCGACCACGGTGTCGACACCGGTGGATGAGGTATTCGCCGGCCGGCGAGGGGTGTGCCAGGATTTCGCGCATTTTCAAATCGCCTGTCTGCGATCCCTCGGCATCCCCGCGCGCTATGTCAGCGGCTATCTGCTCACTCATCCGCCCGAGGGAAAAGAGCGACTGGTGGGCGCCGACGCGTCCCACGCTTGGCTGTCGGTCTGGTGTCCAGGGCACGGTTGGGTCGATCTCGATCCCACCAACAACCTCGTGGTTTCCGAAGAGCACATTACGGTTGCCTGGGGCCGGGACTACAGCGATGTCAGTCCCATCAAGGGTGCCATATTCGGTGGCGGCGCCCACACCATCGATGTGGCCGTGGACGTGGTTCCGGCAGCGAACGGTTCAGTCGCACGCTAGTTGAGCTGTCGAGTGTGCCCGCCAAATGGCGAAAAATTGGGCGTCATCCTCCGCAAAATGAGAAGTATTGTGCGGTTTGCACAAAAATTCATCAATCGTGTGCGCGTCCATGCACGGATGATACTCCGCCGTAAGAAAAACACCTGCCGAAATGCGGGGGGCGGTAATCTGGCGCGGTTATTGCAAACGTAAAGCGTGATCGAGAAGGCTGGTTGGACGAACAACTGGTAAGTCGATGGCGCGCATGTACACTGAGGATCAGTGGGCGGCAATTCTGGCGCTCGGCGATCGAGTGGATACCCGGCTTCGGGCCGGTGGCGTTCGCCTGACCATGGGCGGCGAGCCCACGTTTGCATCTATCAAAAATCCCCAGGACGAAGAGTGGCGAACAGCCGCGCTGGGTCCCGCGAAAGTCAAACTGGCGGCTGACTTGGCGCGCCGCCTGCGGGCCCGATTTGCGCCGGGCGGGGTCATTCATTTCGGCGAGGGCAAATGGTATCCGGGTGAGCCCATGCCGCGGTGGGCGTACACAGTGTATTGGCGGCAGGACGGCAAACCGTTGTGGCGCAACCCGGGGCTTCTCGCGCTCTCGCCCGGGGCCAAGAAGGCCTCGGCCGTGGACGCCCGGCGTTTCATGAAGAAACTGGCGATGCGACTGGGCATTGAACCCGATTGCGTCCGCAAGGCCTACGAAGATCCGGTTCCGTATCTGGCGCGCGAGCGGCATTTGCCGGAGAATCTGGATCTCCTCAAGGCGACACTGACAGACGAGGACCGGTTCGCCGGGCTGAAACGTGTGCTCAAACACGGAATGGCCAGACCGGTGGCCGCCGTCCTTCCCGCTCAGTGGACGGATGCCGCGAAATCATTCCGCTGGCGGAGCGAGCGATGGTCGTTCAGACGGAAGCGTTTGTATCTCGTTCCCGGAAATCAACCGGCGGGACATCGGTTGCCGCTCGGGTCACTGCCATTGGTGCCGGCGGATCTTTACCCCTATTTCAATCCCGCCGATCCGTTTGAGGAACGGCCGCCATTTGCCGAGTACCATTCCCTGGAAACCTCGTCGGGCACAGCCGCGCCGGCACATGGGATGTCGGACTGCGGTCAAGCCGGGCTCCACGGTGCCACGGAGCCGGAAACGCCTGTGCGTACGGCGATCTGCGCCGAGCCGCGGGAGGGTCTTCTCAATATGTTCCTGCCTTCCATGGAGAGCGCCGACGCGTTCGTCAACCTCCTGGCCGCGATCGAGGATACGGCGTCGGACCTGCGTACGCCGGTGCGCCTTGAAGGGTACAGGCCGCCCTTCGATCCACGCTTGAAGTGCCTGAGCGTTACGCCCGACCCCGGTGTCATTGAGGTAAACCTTCATCCGGCCGGCGATTGGGCCGAACTGGTCGACATCAATCTCGGTCTGTTCGAGGATGCCAGGCAAACGGGGCTAAGTGCCGAGAAGTTCACACTTCACGGACGTCATTGCGGAACCGGCGGCGGCAACCATGTCACCGTGGGCGGACCCCGGCCCGCCGACAGTCCGTTTCTGAGGCGGCCGGATCTGCTGCGCAGCGTGGTGACCTATTGGCAGAACCATCCCGCGCTGTCCTATCTGTTTTCCGGGTCGTTCGTCGGTCCGTCGAGTCAAGCGCCGCGGGTGGACGAGGCCCGTCACGAAGCGCTTTACGAACTGGAGCTGGCTTTTCAACAGGTGCCGGATCCCTCCGCCAACAAACCGGTTGAGCCGTGGCTGGTGGACCGGCTGTTCCGCAATCTTCTGATCGATGTCACCGGCAACACCCACCGCGCCGAGCTGTGCATCGACAAGCTGTATTCGCCGGACAGTGCCCAGGGACGGTTGGGCTTGGTGGAGCTTCGCGCCTTCGAGATGCCGCCGGACCCGCGCTTGCTGCTGGTTCAGCGTCTGCTCGTTCGCGCCTTGATCGCGTGGTTCTGGGAACAGCCGGTGGAGCGGCCGTTGATACGGTGGGGCACGTCGCTTCATGACGACTTCATGCTGCCCCATTTCGTGTGGAACGACCTGCTTGCGGTCTGTAATGATCTGGCGGCTGCGGGGATCGCCTTCGATCCCGCGTGGCTGCGGCCGCAGTTCGAGTTGCGCTTTCCGTGTTATGGGAAGGTTGCGGCGAATGGGGTCTCCATCGAACTCCGCCAAGCATTGGAGCCGTGGCTGGTCCTCGGTGAAGAGCCGGACTCGAGTGGAACGTCCCGGCCCACAGACTCGTCGATGGATCGCCTTCAGGTGCGTGTCGACGGCTTCGATGCG
The DNA here is from genome assembly GCA_937127205.1 of uncultured Rhodospirillales bacterium. Classification (GTDB taxonomy): domain Bacteria; phylum Pseudomonadota; class Alphaproteobacteria; order Rhodospirillales; family Defluviicoccaceae; genus CAKZLS01. Next base: position 20,272 of record CAKZLS010000466.1, on the reverse strand, counting down.
GACCGTCATGTCCTGGTTTGCAACGGACTGCAAGTCCCGCTCCGTGCCACCGGCGGGGAGTCGAAACAGGAGCACGTGGCCGGCGTTCGTTTCCGCGCTTGGGACAATCCCTCGGGACTTCATCCGACTCTCGGCGCCACTGAGTCTCTGACCTTTGAACTGTTCGACCGACGGGCGAACGCTTCGCTCGGCGGATGCGCCTATTCGGTGGATGGATCGAAGGCGCACGATTACGAGACGTTGCCCGCTGACGCCGGAGAGGCGGAGGTCCGTCGTCGCGCGCGGTTCCGGGTGCTTGGTCCATCGGAAGCGACCGGCAAAATTCAGATGCCGCTCGAAAGCATGGTTTCTTCCCTTACTCTCGATCTACGGTGGACCTGAGTTTTTACCAGCCACCTATCATTCGTGGTTTATCTTTCTACGCGGTCTGAGGCTCCGCGCTTGCGTCAGCACCCGCGTCCGCCTTCGGCGTCTTTACCCGGTAGGCGATACAGTAGAACACCGGTAGAACAACCATGGTCAACACCGTGCCGACGGCGAGGCCACCCATGATGGCCACCGCCATGGATTGCCAGAACACGTCCTGCAGCAGCGGGATGACGCCGAGAATGGTGGTGCCGGCGGCCAAAGCAACCGGCCGAAGACGCATGACCGCCGAGTCGACGATGGCGTCGTAGTCGCTCTTGCCGGCGTTGAGTTCGATCTGTACCTGGTCTAGCAGCACGATGGCGTTCTTGATCATCATCCCGGCGAGACTCATGCCGCCCAGCAGGGTCATGAACCCGAACGCGATGTCGAAGCCGAGCAGGGCCGCGCTGACGCCAATGAGCACGAACGGAATGGTCGCGATCATGATGATCATCGGGCGGAAGGAATTGAACTGGTTGACCAAGATCAAGATCATGATCACCACCGCCGGGACGATGCCGGGTAGCAGGGCGGCCTGGGAACTGGCGGTGTCCTCGATTTCGCCGCTCCACTCCCAAGTGTAGCCGGGCGGAAGCTCAACCTTCTCGACGTCCGGTTTCACGTTGGCCAGCAACGTCGGCATGGTTTCGCCAAACTTGGCGTTGGCCTGAACCTTGATGGACGGCCGTCGGTCGCGACGACGGAGTATGGGGTCCTCCCACTCGGTATCGACGGAATCGATGACCTGGGCGAGCGGCAGGGTATCGGTCTGCAATACCGGTTTGACCTGCAGGAACGGAAGATTGCTGACGTTGGCGCGTTCCTCGCCCACATGGCGGAGGATGATGGGGATCAGGTCTTCGCCTTCGCGGTAGAGGCCCACTTGGCGGCCGTCGAAGGCGCGCTTGGTGGCCTGGGCGATGTCGTCGCGGGTGACTGCCGCCAATCTTCCGCGTTCCGAGTTGTACTCGGGCACCAGCTTTTGTGAGCGATTCATCCAGTCGATGCGGGCGATCCCGGTGTAGGGACTGTCTTCCAGGATCTCCACGAAGCGGTCGGCTTGGGCCCGTAACTCGGCGGGATCGGCGGTCGCGGGTCCCATCACCCGCATCTCGAACTTCCAAGTCTTGCCGGGGCCGAGCCCATATTTGCGCACCGGGACGAGGGCGTTGGGGTAGGTGGTCTTGACCCACGCGTCCAGTTCGCCAATGAGCGCATCGATCTCCCGATAATCGTGGACGTTGATGATGAGCTGGCCGTAGGCTTGGTTGGGTTCCTCGGGCTCCACGGGCAGATAGAAACGGGGCGGGCCGGAGCCGATGTAGGTGGATACGTCGACCACACGGTCGTCAGTGGAGAGCTTTTCCTCGGCGATTCGAAGCTGGGCCTCAACCTCTTCGATGCGGGTTCCCTCGGGCGCGTAATAGTCGATCATGAACTTGGCCATGGCCGACTGCGGGAAGAACTCCTGGCGGACCCCGCCGAAGCCCAGGACCGAGACCACCAGAAGTCCGACAACAGCGGCGACGGTGAAGATGCGAAAGCGGATGGCGCCTTGGAGAAGACCGCGAAACTTGGCGTAAAAGCCCTTCTTGTAGGGATCGCCGCCGGCAGCATCGGTTTTTGGCGCCTTGATCAAATCGATGCACAGGACGGGCGTGAAGGTCAGCGAGACGATCCAGCTCAGCAGCAGCGACACGCCGACCACCAGGAACAATGCTTCGCAGTATTCGCCGGTGCTCTCGGGCGAGGCGAAGATGGGATAAAAAGCCATGATGGCGACGATCGTGGCGCCCAGAAGCGGCCCCGCCGGCTGAGCTCCCGACTCGATTGCCGCTTTGACCCGGCTCACACCCTGTTGCAGTCGGACGGCCATGCCTTCGGCGACCACGATGGCGTTGTCCACCATCATGCCGAGCGCGATCACTAACGCGCCCAACGACATACGGTGAAGGTCGATCTTCATCAACGCCATAACCATGAACGTGCCGAGCACGGTAACGATCAGGGCACTGCCGATGACCACGCCCATGCGCCAGCCCATGGCCAGCGTCAGCACCACCAGAACGATGCCGACGGCCTGACCGAAGTTGACCAGGAACGCGTCCACGGACTCGGCGACGATGTCCGATTGCCAGTGCACCTTGTGCCATTCGATACCGATGGGAAATAGCGATTTGACATCGTTGAGACGGGCGTCGATGGCTTGGCCGACTTCGACGATATTAACGCCCGGACGATTGGTAATGGAGATGCCGATGGCCGACTCTCCGTTATACAGCATGATATTGGTGGGCGGTTCGCGGTAGCCGCGGCGGATGGTTCCGATGTCGCGGATGCGGATCAACTGCCCGCTCTCCCAGGCGGCGTCGTTGGTCCGGTCGGCCTGAGCGGTGTCGAGGGAGGAGGGGCGAATGACGAGATCCGAGATATCGCTGGGCGAGCGGAACTGTCCCGTGGGGGCAATACGGTAGCGGTTTTGCTCCAGGTCCACCTTGCCGGCGTCCACCACCACATTTTGCTGTTCGAGGGTGTCGATGATGCTCTGGTCGCTGAGGCCCAATTCGGTGAGCTGAGTCTCCTGGACGTCCAGGTACACGAGCTTTTCCTGCACGCCCCACAAATCGACGCGGGCGACACCTGCTACCAGACTGATCTCGCGCTTCAGTTCCTTCGCCGCCTTCTCGAGCTGGCTGGCACTGAAGCCGTCTCCGACCAAGGCCAATTGAAAACCGAACACGTCGCCGAAATCGTCGCCGATTTGCGGCCGGCCCACACCCGGCGGAAGGTGGGCTTCGACCTCGCGGATTTTTTTGCGTACGTGATCCCAGATCTGGTTGAGTTGGTCACCCCAGAAACTCGGCAGCATCTCGGCCTTGACGTAGGAGACGCCGGCCCGGGAGTAGGACTCGACCCATTTCAGCTCTTTGAGTTCCTGGATCTTGAGTTCGATGCGGTCGGTGACTTCCTTTTCCACTTCCTCCGGACTGGCGCCCGGATATGGGGTGATGATGGTCACGGTTTTGACCGAGAATTCAGGATCCTCGAGTTGCCCCAGATTGAAGAAGGCGAACAGGCCGCCGGCGGCAAGCAGGAACGTGGCGAAGTAGGTGACGGCTTTTTTGCGAACAGCGAATTCGTCCATACTCATGGCTACTCTCCCCGCTGTTCCATGATCTCCACCTGTTGGCCCTCCTGGAGGTAGTGAACGCCGGCGATGGCAATCCACTCTCCGGGCTTGAGGCCGGCTTCAACAGGGATGCCGGTATTGGAGAGGCCCCGGGTTTTGATTTCGCGTTGGCTCACAGTCTTGGTTTCTGGGTTGATGACCCACACGAACGTCTGTTCGCCCTGGTGAGAGAAGACCGCGGTGACGGGGACATAGAGAAACGTAAGGTTCTCCTGGCCTTCGGTCTTGACCTCGCCTGTCGCCTTGCCGGTCATGCCGGGAAGAATCGTCATTCCGTTCGGCTGATCCATGATCAGATTGACGGCGTAGGTGCGGGTGGTCTGCGATGCCTCGGTGGCCACCTCTTTGATCTCGGCGGGAATATCGGTATCGGGAAAAGCGTCGAATTTGACCCGGATGTTCTGGACGTAGGGGACCAGGGAAATGTCGGTTTCCGGCAGATTGAGGACAAATTCGACCCGCGATGTATCGATCACGCGGAGCACCGGTTCCTTCTCTCGCACATCCTCGAATTTTTCCTTGTAAACCCATGACACCGTGCCGTCATAGGGAGCTCGGATGGTGGCGTCTTCGAGCGCCTTCTGGCGGATCCGGACCTCTGCATCGGCAGCCGTCAATCGAGCCCGCGCATTGTCCACTTCCTGCTTGGCGACGGCGCCGGATTTTGCCGCCTGCTGTACCCGCGAAAACTGGGAGCGTGCGCGCTCGCGTTCCGCCGACGCACGTGCCAGGTCGTTCTCGTAATCGCGTGGGTCCAATTGAGCAACGATTTGCCCCTCGGTGACCTTATCGCCGACAAACACGGGGCGATCGACAATCTTGCCTGGGACCTCAAACGACAGATCCACCTGTTGGGTGGCTTTCGCCCGCCCCGGAACCCACTGTCCGGCCAGCGCGGCTTCGTCCAGTACTTTCATCGCCAGAACCGGTCGCACCGGCTCGGTCCGCACCACCTCTTCCTCACAACCCGTCAAGAACACCGCCAACAGAAAACCGCCGACGACGAGTTTTAGACCTCGGTTCATTACCCACTCACTCCGATTGGAAATCCGCACCCACGGCTGCCGCTCGGTCGGGGAACGAACATTGGCCCAGGCACCCAAAACCTTCCGGCCATTTAATGAAACATCCATATAACAATTGGGGTGTTTCGTAAAGCAAGGCCAAATTGTGTCGGTCGTTCGGGGCCAGTTTTTTCCAGGCGCTGTTCGCGCATTGCATCGCCGATCCTCGGCGCGAACAACGGTCGAGTTGGCGCGCGCGGCTGGACAGACGCCCAGTGGTATTGGGGGTAGATCAGCCGGTTGATATCAATTTTCGATCAAGTCGAGCAGGGAACGCCGTAATTTTGGGCTGGCGCCAAAGGCAAAGCCGGCGACCAAAGAGGCGCCGATGAGCCCCTTACGATGGTTTTTGGCGAGCGCGTTCAAATCGCCCCCGAGCATTTCGCCCACGGCCATCGCCATCTGGGCGGTATCGGGCGATTGTACCGACCGCTTACCGCGCTGCGCGGGACGGGTCGGCGCCGGTCGGCGCTGAACGGACCATGCGATCAGCGCGATGATACCCGCGGCGCCAAAGCAACTTACGCCGGTGATGACGGCGGCCAGATTGGTCCCAACGTTATCAGCCAGAACCAGGTAGACTGCTGCCAATAGAAAGCCTGATCCCGCCACGACCAGAAACGCCACTACGAACCCGAAGCCCAGTAGCGCCAGCAGTCGGAAAAGAAATCGATCCATTGATCGCAATGCTCTTGCGGATCAACGGCGCGTGAACAAAGCGCCCAGGATCGCGCCGATCAAGAATGATAGCAACACAGCGGTCAGTGGCCGCTCCTCGATGCGCAGGCCCACCGCCGTCGCCGCATCCTCCGCCTCTCCCTTCACTTTACCGGCTGACTGGCGCAAGCGATCGTAGACATCGTTTCCGCCCTCGACACCAAGGGTCTTGAGGGTGCTGGCGATCGCCGCCATATCGGCTCGCAATTGTTCCATCTCCAAGCGCAGTGTTTCGGTGGTTTCCTTCTCAGGCATATCGGTTCTCCTTGCTACTGGGATTCAAAACAACAAGTTGTGCAGTTTGCACATTTAGCGATCGACGCCAAGGTGGTGCGTTCAGGAAGATGCCTGCCGGGCCAATTCGACGCACTTGCGCGCCAGTGTGTCGGTGGGGTCGATCAGCGCCACACGCTTGCCGGCGATTTGGAAATCATCGGTTTCCGCAAGGATGAGCGGGAGCTCGGTGCAGCCGAGGATCACCACGTCGGCGCCTTTCTCGACGACGTTCTCGAGGGCCTTGAGGAGATCGTCGCGGCATTGGCCGTCGGTGAAACCCGCCTTGACACCCTGTTCGCCGTAGATCGCGCGCATGACCAGGTCCTGGCACTCGGCATCGGGGACGACGGTGCGGAGCGACGCCGCCTCGATGATATCGTTATAGACCCGGCTGCCCACCGTTCCCGAGGTGGCGAGCAGGCCGACAGCGCGGCACTGTGGATGGCGGCGTTTGATCGCCTCCACCGTTTCGAACAGCATGTTGACGATGGGAATGCCGAGAAACGTCTGAATGCGTTGAACGAAGGCGTGAGCCGTGTTGCAGGGGATGGCGATCATGTCGGCGCCCTGCGTCTCCAGCTTCTTGCACGCGGAGTAGAGCGGGATGGTCGGGTCGGCGCCGCCGCCGAACAGGTTCTCGGTGCGGTCGGGGATCTGCGGGTTGTGCTCCACCACCATCTTGACGTGGTCCTGATCGCGGCTGGCCGCGGTGCGCGCGACCACCTTGTCTATGAAATCCACGGTGGCGGCGGGACCCACCCCGCCGACGATGCCGATCTTGTACGGCCGTGCCGGCGCTAAGCCTTGGTAGGCGAGGGCGTACTCGGCGTAGGCCTGGTTGCAGTCGACGATCGGAACGTTGAACGAAGATCGCAGGGCGTCGATGACGACGGGGATCTCGGTGAAGCCGGGAACGATGATCTCGGCGCCCTGGTCGATCACGTCGTGGCACGCCCGCAGAATAAGCTCGATGGACTCGCCGCGCAGGTTCCCGGCCTTGATGCCGCGTGGGCCGTAAATCGCCTCCATCAGACCATCGCGTTGCGCCGGCGGCCGCGGATAGATCAGCGCGTGGTCGCCGGCAAACGCATTCTCGAACAGGTTCTTCTTGCGGGCGTAGCCCGACGTCAGGATACCGAGATTACGGACGCCGGGGTACTCACAGGCGAGATGAGTGCGGAGCGCCTCCATGATGCTGATGATCGGCGGTTTGATCTCGGGCTGGATCTCGTCGAGGAATGTGTGGCTGATGAAGCAGGTTAGGATAATGGCGCCCGCGTCCCGCTTCTCCAGTTCCCGGATGGTGTTGTAGACGTAGAATTTGCGCGCGCTCGGATTGAAGTTTTCGTCGGCGAAGGCGTGACCTTCGTCGAAGGGGTGCTGCTCGAACAGGATATCCAGGTGATCCCGGTCGCCGCCCGCGGGCGTGGACTTCACCAGCTTAAAGAAGATGTCGGCGCCGGCGAGCGGACCCAGCCCTCCCACAATTCCCAGTCTTTGCATGATGGCCTTCGCTGCGGACGGAGACGCCGGCGCGACCCGGCGCCTCCATCGAATGGGTTTACTTTGCGGGTGGGGACTCCACCGGGATATCCTCCGCCTCGAGGACGTGGGCCTGGTTGTACACCGCCTCGTCTATTTCCCCTTCGGTCTTGGCCACGAGGACCGTGACCATGCCGTCACTGGTCACATTCAGCGTGGTCCGCGCCATGTCGAGGATGCGATCGATACCGGCGATGATGGCAACGCCCTCGAGCGGCAGGCCGACCGACGTTAGCACCAATGACAGCATGATCAATCCGGCGCCGGGAACGCCCGCCGTGCCGATGGAGGCCAGGGTGGATGTCAGGATGATGGTGATGTAATCGCCCATGCCGAGACTGACCCCGAAGGCCTGGGCCACGAACAGCGCGCAGACACCCTGATAGAGTGCCGTTCCGTCCATGTTGATGGTGGCGCCCAGCGGCAGAACGAAGCTGGAGACGCCCCGCGACACGCCGAGGTTCTTCTGGGCGCAGCTCATGGTCACCGGCAGGGTGCCGGAACTGCTGGTGGTGGTGAACGCCACCGCCTGGGCCTCGGCAATGCCCTGGAAGAACCGTACTGGATTGAGCTTGGCGAGTAGGCTAATGGCGCCGCCATAGACGACGATGGCTTGAATGATGCAGCCGACGTAGACGGCGAGAATGACAGTTCCGAGCGGCAGCAACACATCCAGGCCATACGTTCCCGCGACCCAGGCCATCAGCGCGAAGACACCGTACGGGGCGAACGAAATGACAATCGCCGTCAATTTGTAGATGACCTCGGCCATCCACTCGAAGAACTGCCGGATCTTTGCCCCCGCCTCGCCGGCGATGTTGATGGCCAAGCCGAACAGAATGGCGAAGACGATGATCTGCAAGACGTTGCCATTGGCCATGGCGGAAATGGGATTCGTCGGGAACAGTCCAACGAAGGTCTCCATCAGGGTCGGAGCCTCCTTTGCCTCGACGGCCGCCGCCGCCGCGATGTCGATACCGGCACCCGGTTGCAGCAGCGCGCCCAATCCGAGCCCGATGGTGATGGCGATCGCCGTGGTGAACAGATAAAGGACGACGGTCTTGGCCGCGATCCTGCCCATCTTGGTCATGTCGTGCATGGATGTGACGCCGCACACCAGGGACACGAAGATCAGCGGCACGATCAACATTTTGATCAGGTTTATGAATATGGTTCCGATGGGTTTAATCGCCGCGGCCGGCGGCCCCAGGATCATCCCGACCACCAGACCGGCGATCAGCGCGATCAGGATCTGTTTCCACAATTTCATGTCGGTCCAGAAGGACAGAGCGTGCTTTTTCTTGGTTGTCGTTTCCTGTTTCGCCATTTTTTCCTCCCAAAAATGCAGGATGCAAGGGCTTATGGAACTCAGGCGCCCGAAGCGCGCTTCGGCGCGGGATTGGCGACGTAGCGGGGCCGGATCATGTTTTCCGGCTTCAGAATGTCGTCGAGCTGGTCACGGGTGAGCAGACCTTCCTCGAGAATAAGCTCGGCGACGCCGCATCCCCTCTCGAGTGCCGCCTTGGCGACCCGGGACGAGTTCTCGTAGCCGATGTGTGGGTTGAGCGCGGTGATGATCCCGATGCTTTGATCCACCAGGTCGCGGCAGCGGTCGCGATTGGCGGAGATGTCCTTGATGCATCGATCCGCGAGAACGATCATCGCCTGGGTCAGCATGCGCATGGATTGCAGCACGTTGAACGCGATGACCGGTTCCATGACGTTGAGCTGCAACTGGCCGGCCTCGGACGCAATCGTCACCGTCAGGTCGTTGCCGATGACCTGGAAAGCGACCTGGTTGACCACCTCGGGGATAACCGGGTTTACCTTGCCCGGCATGATCGAGGAGCCCGGCTGCATGGGCGGCAGATTGATCTCGTTGAAGCCGGCCCTCGGCCCGCTGCTGAGCAGCCGCAGATCGTTGCAGATTTTCGAGATTTTCACGGCGACGCGCTTGAGCACACCGGAGAAGGTGACGAACGCGCCCATGTCCGACGTGGCCTCCATCAGATTCGAGGCCAAAATCAGCTCTACGCCGGAAATGTGGGAGAGTTCCGCGGTCACCAGCTGTGCGTAGTCGGGATGGGTGTTGATGCCGGTGCCGATGGCGGTCGCCCCCATGTTGATCTCGCGAAACAGGCCGACCAGGTCGCGGATGCGGGCGATGTCCTCCTTGACGGTGGCGTAGAAGCCGTCGAACTCCTGGCCGAGGGTCATCGGAACCGCGTCCTGGAGCTGGGTGCGTCCCATCTTGATAACATCCGAGAATTCGACGGCTTTCTGTTTCAATTCGTAGCAGAGATCGTCCATCGCCCGGGTCAGGTCCTCGTAGCTGAGCAGGATCGCCAAGCGGATGGCGGTCGGATAGGCGTCGTTGGTGGATTGCGAGAGATTGACGTGATTGTTGGGGTGGATGAAATCGTACTGGCCTTTCTCGTGTCCCATTAACTCGAGGGCACGGTTTGCGATCACCTCGTTGGCGTTCATGTTGGTGGACGTTCCGGCACCGCCCTGGATCATGTCCACCACGAACTGCTTGTGGAGGCTGCCGGCGATAATCTCGTCGCAGGCCAGCGAAATGGCGTGGGCGATGTCCTTGTCGAGAAGGCCGAGCGCGCGATTGGCCCTGGCGGTGGCCTTCTTGACCATGGCAAAGGATTTGATGAAATTCGGATAGTGACTGAGGGTGGTGCCGGTGATCCGGAAATTCTCCACCGCGCGCAGGGTTTGCACCCCGAAGTAGGCGTCGGCCGGCACCGGGCGTTCGCCGAGAAGGTCGTGCTCCAACCGTTGCTGACCGGCGCCGTAAACGGCCGTACCGCCGCCGCGGTATCCGAAGTTGGATGACCGCAACCGTTGGGCGATTGCCGAGGCCACCTGGGCCAGCAGCTTTCGCGAGGCATCCGGTTCGTTCTCGAAGAAAGCGTCGATGTCCGCCCGTTCCCAAACGAAGGCTTGGGTGTCCACATTGGCACGGCACGATGCCGTGTGCGGCAGCCCGTCGAGCATGGTGCCTTCGCCGACGAAATTGCCGCTGCTCAGCCGGGCAATGGGAACAGCGTCGTTTCCGACGTGTTCGAGAATCTCGATCTCGCCGGACTGGATGACGAAGAATTCGCTGCGCGGGTCGTGCTGGCGAAAGAGATACGCGCCGGTCCCATAGGAGCGCTGTTTACACGCGGTGGCGATCAAGGAGAGCTGAGGCTCGCCAAGGCCCTGAAAAATAGAGACATTGCGAATGAGATCCAGGTTGGTCATACACGCTCTCCCAAGAAAAACTGGCCCCGTTTTTACGGGTCATTGGATTGTTCGAACTGATCGCAGAAGCACGATGCGCGCTCGGCGGAGCGAAAACGGACCGGTTTCGTCGGCCCGGAATAAGCACTCAAATCCGAGCGATTTATATCCAAAGCGTATGTGGGGATTGTCCCGTTATGCAGCGAGCGATTTTTGCGTTCGGATTCGCCCTATCTCCGGTGCATCAACGACCTTGTGATCGCGGTCGGTGGCGAACGCCCCCGCGGCGTCACATATGTTTGGCAGTCGCCACAAACCGAGGCGATGGGATGCATCTTGAGGGAGTTGCCGTGTCTCGCAGGAAATGGGTTTTCGCGTTCACTCTCGCCGTTGCCGTTTTCGCGCTATCGCTGACGAACGTCTCTGCGCAGGATGGCCGCCCCGATACCCCGATGCAGGTGGCCGTTGTGGAAGTGGAGACTTCGGATTTCGTCGACAACGTCGAAGCCTTGGGGACTACCCGTGCCAACGAGACCGCCGATATCACCGCCAGTGTCACCGAAAAAGTCGTCGATATCCGCTTCGATGACGGTCAGCGGGTATCCGCCGGCGACGTCCTCGTGGTTCTCAACAGTACTGAAGAAAAGGCGGATCTCGACGCGGCGCGGGCCGTTCTGGAGGAGCGCCGCCTCGCCTACGAGCGTGCCAAGCAGCTTGAACGCCGAAAGTTTACGGCGACGGCGCAGCTCGACGAACGCCGCGCCGCTCTACGCCAGGCCGAGGCCGAGATCGAGGCGATTCAGGCCCGGCTCGCCGATCGCACCATTCGCGCCCCTTTCGATGCCGTCGTCGGTCTTCGCGACATCAGCATCGGCGCCCTGGTCGAGCCGGGCGATCAGATTACCACCCTGGACGACATCAGCGTCATCAAGCTGGATTTCAATGTTCCCGCCACTCACCTGGCGACCCTTCGGCCCGGCCTTTCCATCAATGTCCGCACCTCGGCCTTCGAGGATCGCGTTTTCAGCGGCAAGATCAGCGGCGTCGACTCCCGCGTCGATCCGGTGACCCGGTCCATCGTTGCGCGTGCCGTCATTCCGAATCCCGATGGCGCTCTGCGCCCCGGTCTGTTGATGACGGTGCAATTGCTCAAGTCCCCGCGCACATCCATGGTGGTGCCCGAAGAAGCCCTGGTGCCGCGCGGCCGGGTCAACACGGTTTATGTGGTCGACGAGGCGGCAGGCGGCGTTGTCGAGACGCGCGCCGTCGAGATCGGCGCGCGGCGCTCGGGTGAGGTGGAGATCGTCAGCGGACTGGAAGTGGGCGAAAAGGTCATCACTCACGGCACCATGCGGGTGCGGGCCGGACAGCGTGTGAACGCCATGGTGCTGGATGGCACCGATGCGTCGGTGCGTGACATGCTGAACGCCATTCCGGGAGGCTGAGCATGATCCTTTCGGACGTGGCGGTGACGCGGCCGGTCTTCGCTACGGTCATCAGTTTGCTTCTCGTCGTATTCGGCATCGTCGCATTTCTCAAACTGCCGCTGCGGGAATATCCGGATATCGATCCGCCGGTGGTTTCCATCGACACCGTTTATCCGGGCGCCGCCGCAAACGTGGTGGAAACCCGGATCACCGAGATCATCGAAGACCGCATCGCCGGTGTGGAAGGCATTAAGTTCATCGAGTCCACCAGCGAAGATGGGCGGTCGCGCATCAACATCGAATTCAACATCGATCGCGACGTGGATGGCGCCGCCAATGATGTGCGTGACCGGGTCGCCGGGATCCTCGACGACTTGCCGGACGAGGCCGACCCGCCGGAGATCCAGAAAGCCGATACCAACGACGACGTGATCATGTGGCTGAACCTGGTCAGCGACCGCATGAACGTGCTCGAACTCACCGACTACGCGCGGCGCTATCTGGTGGACCGGTTCTCTGCGCTCGACGGTGTCGCCCGGATCCGGGTCGGTGGCGGCCTCAGCTACGCCATGCGCATCTGGCTCGATCGCACCGCGCTGGCCGCCCGCGGCATCACCGTTAACGACGTGGAGGAAGCGCTTCGGGCGGAAAACGTGGAACTGCCCGCCGGCAGCATCGAATCCACCGCCCGGCAATTCACCGTCCGCGTCGAACGCAGCTTTTTGACCTCGGAGGATTTCGGTCAACTGGTGCTCAGGCAGGGACGCGACGGCTACTTGGTGCGGCTTGGCGATGTCGCGCGGGTGGAACGGGGCGCCGACGAGGACCGCCTGTTCTTTCGCGGCAACCAGGTGCCCATGGTCGGCATCGGCATCATCAAGCAGAGCCAGGCCAACACTCTGGCGGTGACCCAGGCGGCGCGCGGCGAGGCCGCCCGGCTCAATGAAACCCTGCCCGATGGCTTGGAGATCAAGCAGAGCTACGACACCAGCGTCTTCATCGATGGTGCCATTTCCGAGGTGTACAAAACGCTCGGCATTGCCATTGTTCTCGTGGTGCTGGTGATTTTCGTGTTCCTGGCCAACGTTCGCGCCACTCTGGTTCCGGCTGTGACGGTGCCGGTGTCCCTGATCTCCACGTTCATCGTCCTCGACATGCTCGGGTTTTCCATCAACCTCTTGACCCTGTTGGCGCTGGTGCTCGCCATCGGCTTGGTTGTCGACGACGCTATCGTCGTTCTGGAGAACATTCATCGGCGCATCGAAGAGGGCGAGACGCCTTTGGTGGCGGCCTACAACGGCACCCGCCAGGTGAGCTTCGCCGTGGTGGCGACCACCGTGGTGCTGATCTCGGTGTTCGTGCCCATCACGTTCCTGGAAGGAGACGTCGGGCGGCTGTTCTCGGAATTCGCACTGACCATGGCGGCCGCGGTGGGCTTCTCCAGCCTGGTGGCATTGACCCTGTCGCCGGTGATCGCCTCCAAGGTTTTGCGCCCACACAGCCGGGAGCCCCGTCTGGCGCAGGCTGTCGATCGGGTATTTAACCGCCTGCAGAAAGGATACGCCCGGGCTTTGACAGGGGCGCTGCGCCGGCCAGTTGTCGTCGGCGGCGTCTTTCTCGTTCTGCTGGGCGCCGCCGCCTGGCTGTTTAAGGAGATTCCCAGCGAGTATGCGCCCAAAGAGGATAGGGGAGCCTTCTTTCTCCTGGTGAACGGACCCGAAGGGGCGTCCTACCAATACATGGTCGAATACATGGATGAGATCGAGCGGCGGTTGATGCCACTGGTGGAGGCGGGCGAGGTCACGCGGCTTCTGGTCAGGGCGCCGCGCCAATTCGGCAACATCGAGACCTTCAACAGCGGCATCGTCATCTTCGTGCTTTCTGACTGGGGGGAGCGCCGCTCGGGCTGGGCGATCATGGACGACGTCCGTCAGCGCGTATCTGGTCTGCCGGGTGTGCGGGCATTCCCGGTGATGCGCCAGGGGTTCGGCGCTCGGCTACGCAAGCCGGTACAATTCGTCATCGGCGGCGGAACCTACGAGGAACTCATCGAGTGGCGCGATCTCCTGCTCGAGGCGATCGAGCGTGACAAACCGGGACTGGTTGGCGTCGACCACGACTATAAGGAGACCAAGCCGCAGGTGCGGGGGGTCATCGACCGCGACCGTGCCGGCGATCCGGGCGTACGCATCGGCGACGTCGGACGAACCCTGCAGACCGTCCTCGGCTCCCGCCAAGTGACGACCTACATCGACGCCGGCGAGGAGTACGACGTGATCCTGGAGGGAGAGCGTGACACCCAGCGAACCCCCAGCGACATCGAGAATATCTATGTCCGATCCGACCGCTCCGGCGAATTGATCCCACTCTCCAATCTCGTCACCGTGGAGGAATTCGCCGATTCCCGCACGCTCAACCGCTACAACCGGCTGCGGGCCATCACGATCGAGGCCAATCTAGCCGACGGCTATACGCTGGACGCGGCGTTATCCTATTTGGAAGGTGCCGCCGCCGAGCATTTGCCGGCCGCCGCGATCATCGACTACAAGGGCGAGTCGCAGGATTTCCGCGAGGCGGGCATTTCCGTGGTGTTCGTGTTCATGCTTGGCGTGTTGGTCGTGTTCCTGGTTTTGGCCGCGCAGTTCGAAAGCTTCGTCCATCCGTTGGTGATCATGCTGACGGTACCGCTCGCCATGGCCGGCGCACTGCTCGGGCTCTACCTCGCCGGCGGCACTCTGAACATCTACACTCAGATCGGTCTGATCGTGCTGGTGGGCCTCGCGGCCAAGAACGGCATCTTGATCGTCGAGTTCGCCAACCAGCTTCGCGATGGCGGCATGGCCTTCGACGATGCCGTCGTCAACGCGTCGCGGATCCGCCTGAGGCCAATCATGATGACCGGATTGACCACGGCGGCGGGGGCGATCCCGCTCATGGTCTCTTTCGGGGCCGGGGCCGAAACGCGCCAAGTCATTGGTATCGTGGTGTTCTCCGGCGTGCTCGCGGCCACGGTGTTCACGCTGTTCGTGGTGCCCGTGGCCTACAGTTTGCTGGCACGGAAAACCAAGCCCGGCGGCGCCACGCGCCAGCGCCTCGAGCGCGAGATGGCCGCGACCGTCGAGAAGCCGGCAGGCGATGCCGGATAAGGTATTTCGCCGTCAGCCGGGAATTCCGGAGCGCCTAAAAATACTCTGGGTTGTAGGGGGGCTGTAACGATGTTAGAGCGCTGAAAAACCAATTATGCGAATGAACAACAGCGGATAGACATTGTCCACAAAGTCCTCGGTTTTCTTCCTTTTATTGGCGCTGGTGCTGTGCTTTACCCCGGCGGCGGCGTCGGATGAAGATCGGCCACAATCTCTGGTCGTAACCAATTCGGCATCTTGGGTGCCCTATTCGTTTTTGGACGCCGAGGGCAATCCGAAGGGACTTCTAATCGATGTTTGGCGTCTTTTCGGCGAGCATAACAATGTCGAGGTCACATTCGATCTTGTGGATTGGAAAGTCTCGCTCGATCGGGTCCGCTCCGGCGCGGCGGATGTTCACGGTGGATTGGTCGACACCAAGGATCGTGACGGCTATCTGAGCTTCTCGCAAAGCATCATGCGCGTCAGGACGTTGTTGTACGTCGCGGCGCATTCGGACGTGTCGAACCTGTCCGAAGTTGGAAAGATCCCCGTGGGCGTGGTGGAATCCAGCTTCCAACAGTCATTTATTCAATCCTACTTTCCGGACACGGTCCTCACATCGTTTCCGAACAGCGAGCTGATGGTCGAAGCGGCCGTCAATGGCGAAATCGAGGCCTTCGTCACCGACTTCCCCACCGGTCAATATCACTTGATTGCCATGGAAAGTCTTGAGCGCTTCAAGGCCGACCATGTCCTGTTTACGGAAAACATTCGCGCCGCCGTAAACAAGAGCTCCGAAGCCTTGCTGCCGTTTATCGATACGGGATTGATGAGAATTTCCCCATACGAAATGGCGGAGATCCGCGATCGCTGGTTCGTCCCAGCGGAGCCCATCGCAAAATGGATCATCGCGGCTGTCATCGTTCTCGCCGCCATCCTCCTGGTCGTCGCCTTCGCTATCCACTACATATCGCTGCGCCGCGCGGTCAGAAAGAAAACGGAAGCCCTGCGCCGTTCGGTCGGAAAGTTGCGGGCCGCGAACACCCAGTTGGATCGGCTCGCGCGCGTCGATCCGCTGACCGGTATCGCCAATCGTCACCAGTTCTATCAGTCGGCGGTCATTGAAGTCGAGCGTGCCAAACGGTATGGACGGCCCTTGTCCCTGACCCTTTTCGACCTGGATCACCTCAAGCAGGTGAATGACGGTTATGGCCACCTGGCGGGCGATGCGATCCTTCAGCGGGCGGCGGCCGTGGTCGGGGCCAATCTGCGCGAGAACGATATTTTCGCGAGAATTGGCGGCGATGAATTCGTCGCGATCCTGCCGGAAACCAAAGTGCAAGAGGCCGTCCGCCTGGCGGAGCGCATTCTGGAGATCGCTCGCGAGAGGCCGTTCGAATTCGAGGGGCACGAGATCGAATTGAGCTTCAGTGCCGGTGTCGCGGAATACAACGAAGCGAACTCCATCGAACAGTGGATCTGCCGCGCCGACGAAGAACTCTATCACAGCAAAGCCGAAGGCCGCGCCCAGGTGTCTGGAGGCGCTTGAAGCCGGGAGTGCCATGCCCTAATACGCGACTCGACACCACTGCGAGCAATGGCGCGCGGGCGGCGGGGCGGAGGCCTAGTGTGATCGACGGGGAAAGCGAAAAGCGGGCGGACATTGCGGCCAACGGCGGGCCCTGGCCCGGCTTCGGCGAGGCGTTGGCGGTGTGGGCCCGGGTGGCGCTGCTGAGTTTCGGCGGTCCGGCCGGCCAGATCGCGGTGATGCACCGCATTCTGGTGGAGGAGAAACGCTGGCTCGGGGATCAGCGATTCCTGCACGCGCTCAATTTCTGCATGCTGCTGCCGGGACCGGAAGCGCAGCAGCTGACCGTCTATATTGGCTGGCTGATGCATCGAACGGCGGGGGGGATCGTCGCCGGATTGTTGTTCGTGCTGCCCGGCATGATCACCATCATGATCCTGAGCATCGTCTATGCGCTTTACGGCGATGTGGGTTTCGTGACCGCGATCTTCTTCGGGCTGAAGGCGGCGGTGTTGGCGATCGTCCTTCAGGCGGTGGTGCGGATCGGAACGCGGGTGCTGAAAAGCCCAACCAAGCTGTCGATCGCCGCCGTTTCTTTCATCGCCATTTTCCTGTTTGACGCGCCGTTTCCGGCGATCATCCTTGCGGCCGGACTTTTCGGGTTCTTCGCCGGACGCGCCGGGATGCAGGCATTTTCGGGCGAACAGGGACCCAGCCGGGTCGGCGGCGCGCACGTGGCCGACACCGATACGGTATTGGGGCAGGGGATTCCCGATCACGCCCGCCCGGATATGGCTTGGTCGATCAAGATCGGCTGCGTTTTGGCTGTGTTGTGGCTGGCGCCGACCTTCGTTTTGATGGCGGCGCTCGGCGTCGACGATGTATTTACCGATATCGCCATCTTTTTTAGCCAGATGGCGGTGGTTACCTTCGGCGGCGCCTACGCTGTGCTGGCCTACGTGGCGCAAGCCGCCGTGGAGACCCACGGTTGGCTCCAGCCGGGCGAGATGCTGGACGGGCTCGGGATGGCCGAAACCACCCCTGGACCGCTGATCATGGTGACTCAGTTCGTGGGCTTCATGGGGGCGTTTCGCGACCCCGGTGCACTGTCACCAATGTTGGCGGGCATCCTTGGCGGGTTGCTCACCACCTGGGTGACCTTCGCGCCTTGTTTTCTGTGGATCCTGCTCGGTGCGCCCCACGTCGAAAAGCTGCGCGGCAACCGCGCTCTATCGGCGGCGCTTTCGGCCATCACCGCCGCGGTCGTCGGTGTTGTCTTGAACCTGGCGTTGTGGTTCGCGATGCATGTGGTGTTTCGAGACGTGATCACTTTCGCGGGCTGGGGGCTGGACATGTCCATTCCCAGACTCCCATCGCTTGACCCGGCCGCCCTGATCCTGTCGGCGGCGGCGCTGGTGGCGGTGTTCCGGTTCAACATCAACGTCATTGTCCTATTGGCCTTGGCGGCGGCCGTGGGCTTGATTTTGTATGCAACGGGAATAGACGTCCGCTAGGAGCGGCGCCGGCGCAGCATGTCGGCCGATGCGATCACCGCACCGAGCACGATGAGGATACAGGCGAGGGCGAGCACTGGCGTTGCCGGTGCTAAACCGAACACGACCAGCACGATGGTGGACAGTAGGGGCGCGGCGTAAGACGACACGCCCAGAAGCTGAATGTGACCGTGCTTGGTGCCATAGTCCCATAGAAAGAAGGCCGCACCGACGGGACCGAGCCCAAGCGCGGCGATGGCGAGCCATTTTTCGGGCGTGGGCATGACGGTCTGCTCAAAGGCCAGATGACAGAGCGCGCCGAGGACTGCGACGGCGCCGCAAAATCCGCCGACCACATCGGTCGGTACCTGCTTGAACGAGCGGTTCAACACGGAATAGCTCGACCAGATCAAGGCGCATGCCGCCGCCGCCAGATAACCGAGCGCATAGCGGTTGTCGAACGCTAGCTGTCCACCATCGGTCACCAGCAATCCGGCTCCGGCGAACCCGCAAAGCGCACCCACCACATGGAACCAACGCAGCCGCTCACTGGGAAGCAGGGCCGAGAACAGCACGATCAGCAGCGGCCACAGATAGGCGATCAGGCTGGCGTCGGCCGGCGGCGCGTTGCCAAGGGCCAGGAAATAGAAGAAGTGATAGCCGAACAGCCCGCCGACACCGAGAAGCCAGACCGGCACCGGTTGGCGAAGGACACCCAACCGCGCCACTCCGCCCCGCGCAATGATCAGAGCCATGGACAGAATGAATGCCAGCGCAAAGGTCATGGCGACCAGCTGGAATGGCGGAATGCCCTTGGCCCCGGTGGTAAACAGCGCCAGCAGCGCCCACAGCAGCACGGCCATGAAACCGGCGAGCGTGCCGATCCTCGATGAATGGGCTGTGTCGTGCATTAGGGCCTCGTGGTGTGGATGTCGGAGGAGAGGTCTATATCACCAGAGCGCGCGTCCCGTCATGCTTGGTGCCGCTGAGGACGGCTCGTCTCGGCGGCCTTGCGGCCCCATTGCACGGTGTTCCAGAGCTTCTCGTGAACAAGGTACATAATGAAGCCGGTGGCCGACGTACTGACCGACAGAGTCAGTGCGATGGTGAGAGATCCGGTGTGCGGATAGCTAAGCGCCGTCATGCAAAAGATACCGATGATTTGCCACGTGATGGCTTTCAGTATGATCCGGCGCGTGCTGTCCATCCGACCTCTTCCCCCAAGGACTTTGCTACGGCACTGAAGTAGCAAAAGGGCAAGCCCGCGGACATTCTGGAAATCCGAAACATTTTCATCGCATTGTTGATTTTATCCAACAGCAGCGTGATATTATCGACAGTATGGATAAACGCGAACGCGCCCGCATTTTCCGGACACGCTTGGACGATCGGATGAGAGCTAATGCCGTTAGCCGAAGTGCGCTGGCGCGCGCGTGCGGAGTCGACCGCTCCACCATCGCGCAATTGCTGAGCGAGGATGAAACGCGGTTGCCCAATGCTCACTTGGCGGCGGAATGCGCCTTGGCGCTGGGCGTAAGTGCCGATTGGCTGCTGGCGCTGACCGAGCGCAGCGAAACCGCAGCCGATCTGCTCGCCACGTCGTTCCGGCTTGCCGACGCGGAACGGACGCCGGCGGATGCGCAGATCGACGATTGGCACCGCGAAGCCGTGGGGTACAAGATCCGCCATGTGCCGGCGACGCTACCCGACATCCTCAAAACCGATGCGGTGATCGACTTCGAGTACGCGGCGTTTTTGGAGAAGACACCGGAACAGGCCGGGTACGCAGTTCGGGACAAGGCCGAATGGCTGCGCCGGCCCGGATCGGATTACGAAATCTGCATGTCACAGGAGCTTGTGGAGTCCCTGGCCCGGGGCGAAGGGTATTGGCGCGGCTTGACCAAGGCGGCGCGGCGCGACCAAATTCGCTATATGGCCAAAAGCTGTCGCGACAAGTATCCGTCGCTGCGGGTCTATCTGTACGACACCAAGATCGTGTTCTCGGCCCCTGTGACGATCTTCGGTCCGCTGCTGGCCGTGGTGTACATCGGCCGCTATTACATGGTGTTTCGCGAAACCCGCCAGATCCGGGCGCTGACCGATCATTTCGACCAGCTGGTGCGTGATTCCGAAACAGACGCGCGCTCGGCCGCCGACGTTATCGAAGCGATGCTCTAATCCCGGGGCCAATGAGAGCGAAGGCTAGTACCCATTTTCACAGTTCCGTGCTCCATGTGATCGCTTTTCGCGCGTCCTTGGCAG
>CAKZLS010000465.1 GCA_937127205.1 uncultured Rhodospirillales bacterium | reverse complement strand
ATTTCTTCAACCCCGTCTGCCCGCCGGAAGCGGTGGTGTTCGCCGAAAGCACCGACGAGGTTGCCGCCGTGGTTGCCGCCTGCGCCCGCCATGGTGCGCCGGTCATCGCGTTCGGGACCGGCACCTCCGTGGAAGGCCATATCGCGGCAGTAGAGGGCGGGGTTTCCATCGACCTGAGCCGCATGGACCGCATCGTCGCCGTCCACGCCGAGGACATGGATGTCACAGTGGAAGCCGGCGTGACCCGCAATACTCTCAACGAATACCTCCGCGACGCCGGGCTGTTCTTTCCCATCGATCCCGGCGCCGACGCGTCGCTGGGCGGCATGGCGGCGACCCGTGCATCGGGCACCAATGCCGTGCGCTACGGCACCATGCGCGACAACGTGGTGGCGCTCACCGTGGTCCTCGCCGATGGCCAAGTGATCCGCACCGCGCGCCGCGCCCGCAAGTCGTCGGCCGGCTATGATCTGACGCGGCTATTCGTGGGCTCCGAGGGCACGCTCGGGGTGATCACCGAAGTCACCTTGCGGCTCCACCCCATTCCCGAGGCCATCGCCGCGGCTGTGGTGTCTTTCGAAGATGTCGGGGGCGCCGTAGATACGGTGGTGGAAACTATCCAGTCCGCCGTTCCCATGGCGCGGATGGAGCTGCTGGACTCTGTCACCATGGATGCCGTCAACCGCTATTCGAACCTGAAATATCCGGTTGAGCCCACCCTGTTTCTCGAATTTCACGGCACCGAAGCCGGCGTTCAGGAACAGGCCGAAACCATTCGGGAAATCTGCAAAGATCACGGTGGAAGTGATTTCAGCTGGACGCTGAGACCGGAGGAACGGGACCGCCTATGGAATGCGCGGCACATGGTGGTCTATGCGGTAAAGGCCATTAAGCCCGGCCGCCAATTCTGGGCCACCGACGTCTGTGTGCCCATCAGCCGACTGACCGAATGCATTGCCGAAACGCGGCGGGATATCGCCGCCGGGACGCTGTTCGCGCCCATCGTCGGCCATGTCGGCGACGGCAACTTCCACTTGGCCATCATGATCGACCCCAACGACCAGGCCGAAATCGCCGAAGCGCGGAGCCTCAACGAGCGCCTAGTGGAGCGCGCGTTGACCATGGAGGGCACGTGCACCGGCGAGCACGGCATCGGCCTCGGCAAGCTCGACCACATGGCGGCCGAACACGGCCCGGCGCTCGACGTCATGCGTACTGTCAAGCAAGCCCTCGACCCCAACAACATCATGAACCCCGGCAAGGTGATCCCAGGCTGAGCCTCGTCCGCCGGCGTTCCGCGTCCGCTATTCCGCTGGAGTGCTGGCATGGGTGCCGGTCAGCTTCTCGATCTTGCTTTCCACGTGCGCGGCAAACCCGGCTCCCGCCTCGTCAAAGACATTGAACGCGATGTGGGCTCCGGCTTCTTCAAGGGCGGCGGCGTGATCGGGATAGTGGGCGAGAGCCGCCACATAGCCGTCGAAGCCCGCCGCCATGATCTGTTTCAAGGCATACATGTTGGCGTGATGCTCGGGCATCGCCAGCATGATCAGCCGGACGTTGTTGCGGTCGCTTTGCACCCGTTCCCAAAAATCCGAATCCGTCGCGTCGCCCTGGATTACGTTGCGGCCGGCTGTCTGGTGCGCCTCCACCTTTTCGGCGTCGCTGTCGATGCCGATCTGAGGCACGCCAATTCGGTCTTCAATGTAGTCGTAGGCGCCGGTGCCCATGCGCCCCATGCCGAATATGGCGATATCCGCGTTGCCCGTATCTAGCGGCTGGTCCTCCGGATGGCGGGTTTCAGTCTCGAACGGAACCATGCTCTCGCGAAATCGGGCATACAGATCATGGGCCGCCCGGTTTAGGGGAGCGGCGATGATGAACGAGATGGAAAGCGCGATAGCGACAATCACCAGCCACTCGCCGCCGATCCAGCCTTTTTCCACGCCAACGGCACCGACGATCAGGCCAAACTCGCTGTAGTTGGCCAAGCTGAGCGAGGAAAGAAGCGACGACCGCGCCCGCAGACGGAACCGGGTGAGCAGATAGAAGAACAATCCGCCCTTGAGGGGTATCAGCAGCACAAGAAGGATCGCGATCCCAAAGCCTTCGAGGGTCGGCGCGCCGGAAAGTCCGATGTTGAGGAAAAAGCCGACAAGGAAGATTTCCTTGAAGCTGAAAAGCGAGTCGGCGACCTCGGAGGCCCGCTTGTGATGGGCGAGCAGCATTCCCAACAGCAACGCCCCCAGATCCGGCTTCATCCCCACCATTTCGAAGGTGGCGACGCCGAGCGCGAGCGCCGCGAACAGGCCGAACAGCGGCAGCAACTCGCCGTGGCCGACCTTGTCGAGCAGGTAATACAAAACGGGGCGCAACGGGATGAGCCCGAGCAACGCAATCGCCCATGGCGATGGCACCTTGCCGCTAGAAATGGTGAGAAAGACTACGGCGAAGATGTCCTGCATGATCAGGATACCGATCGCGGTGCGGCCGTGCATCGAGTCCATCTCACCCTTTTCCTCCAGCACCTTGACGGCGAATACGGTGCTGGAAAAGCTGAGCGCGAAGGCAATCAGCAAGGCGGTCTCGACATCGAGCCCGGCAAACACTGAGAAGCCGGTGAGCGCGAGAGCATATAATCCGAGCCCGAAGGCTCCGACCGTGATGAGCATGTGAACGGAAGCGCCGGCCCATACCTCTGGCCTGACCAAACCCTTCACTTTCAATTTCAGGCCAATGGTGAACAGCAGCAGCACGACACCGAAATCGGCAATCTCTCGAATCACCTCATCGGATCGAACCCCGAGCGCATGCAGCAGGAAACCCGCCACCAGAAATCCGACCATTGGCGGTAATCCGATCAGCCGGGCACCAAGACCGAAGATGAAAGCGATCGCCAAAGATAATGGAAATGCCGCAACGATTGATGTCGGCTCCATCGCTCTTCCTCCCCCAAACTTGCTCGTTCAGCGAACTGTTTATCCGACAAACAATCGTTCATGGAACCATTTATCCCAAACCGGCTTGGGGCCATTTTGTTTCGCACCGGCGGGCACGGCTGAAGCCTTCCGCGGGATTATATTACGATTATATTACGAGTTGCCAATGGCATCGAAGCCTAGCAGCATGGTCGGATCGCTATCCGTGAGCGCCGGATCGGGCCGGGGGTTGCTTGTTTTGTGCGCGTGGTCGAGGGAGGGTCCTTGCATGTCCATCAAAAATTATGACGAGCTGCCCATGAACTGGGTGGGAGACTGGGCGGGGCGCCGCGCCGCGATGACGCCCGAGCGGACCGCGATCTACGATTCATTCACTCAAGAGACTCACACTTATCGCCGGATGAACGATCGCGCGAACCGGGTGGCAACCTACCTCGCCGGCGTGCTGGGTTTGGGCAAGGGAGACGTCCTCACACTGATTTGCCGCAACCGCATGGAAGCCATCGACATCTATCTCGCCTGCGGCAAGCTGGGCGTCATTCTCGCGCCCTTGAGCCAGCGACTGAAAAAGGCGGAGCTGGACGACCTGCTGGCCCGCCTCAAGCCCCGGGTCCTGGTCCACGAGACTGTTTTCGCCGAACTGGTCTCCAGCCTGTCGGTTCCCGGCTCCGTGGAAGCCGTTATCGACATCGACGGCGATGAGATGACATTCGAGACGGTTGTGCTGCAAACGGACCCGAGAGACGCGAACGTCCCGCTGGCGATGAGTGACACCTGCCTCTATGTGCATACCGGCGGCACCACCGCCGTGCCCAAGATCTGCATCGTCACCCATCGCCAGATGGCATGGAATTCCTTTGACATTCTGGCGACCGGGATTGTTGGACCCTTCGCTAACGTGCTCATCACCTTTCCGTTCTTTCACATCGGCGGATGGAACACCTTCACGCCGCTGTGTCATGCCGGCGTTACCGGCGTGCTGATGCGGGAATTCAATCCCGGACTGGTGCTCGAGCTGATCCACGAAGGAAGGGTCGAGAATTTCGGCGCGGTGGAGGCCATGCTGCAGTTCCTCATCGCCCATCCCAAATTTGCCGAGACCGATTTTTCCAACGTGAAGGCTATCACCACCGCCGCCGCGCCGTGCTCGAAAGCGGTGATGCAAGTGTTCCTGGATAAGGGCATTCCCATCAGCCAGACCTATGGAATGACCGAGGCCGGCCCGTCGAACTTCGCTTACATACCGCGCACTGAGTCCATGGAAGAGCTGCTCACCAACGCGGCCAGCATCGGCACGTCTATGTTCCACTGCGATTCCAAGATCGTCCATCAAGAAACGGGACAACCGGTGCAACCCGGCAAGGTGGGCGTTCTCTGCATGCGTAGCCCGCATAATTTCGATGGCTATCTGAACGACACGGAACGCACCGATAAGGTCATCGACACGGAAGGTTGGATCTATACCGGCGACCTGGCCGTCGGGGACGCGGATGGCCTGATCTGCATCAAGGGTCGCGCCGACAACATGTTCGTTTCCGGCGGAGAGAACATTTCACCGGAGGAGATCGAACAGGCGCTGATGAAACACCCCGCCGTCGCCGGAGCCGTTTGCGCCGGCATTCCCGATCCGAAATGGGGCCAGGCGCCGGTGGCGCTGGTGATCTTCCATGCCGGCCAGAGCCTCTCCGAAGACGAATTGAAAGCGGCGTGCACCGACCATCTGGCCAATTACAAAGTGCCGAAGCAGATCCGCCCCGTGTCCGAACTCCCGCTGACGGGCGCGGGAAAGCTGGATCGCAACGCCGTGGCGGCGATTTTTGCGTAACGGCGATCATGGTCAAACCGCTTGCTTACCGCCCATCTGTTGGAACGCCGTATATCCCTGAGGTCATTGTGGAAACAAAATTGAAATTGGGTCATAATTGAGTTGGACTTGATTTTCCGGGGTAGCGATCTGAAGACGGCGTGTAATGCATATTGAGTGGGACGACCAATTTACCGGGGGGATCGAGGAGATTGATGAGCAGCATAAAGACCTGATCATCATCTATAACCAGCTTGTCGACGAATGTGTCGCCAACCAAAGTCCGGTGCGACCCGCTTACATTGTCGTTCTTCTCACCGACAAGATCAAAGAGCACTGCCAAGCAGAGGAGCAGCTTCTGGCGGCGCATGGTTATCCCAAAGCTCAACACCATGCAGCGGATCACGGCGAATTCATTCGATCCGTGGAGGATCTGCAACACCGGTTTCTCACTGGCGGCAATCCGGACCTGAAGATCGGCAGTGTCATGGCAATCGGAAAACAACTTCTCGAACATACGGCTTCCGACGACCTCGATGCTTTCGATTACGTGAATGCAAGTGCGAACCCATGGGCCGCTCATCAATCGACCGGAAACTTTGAACCAGGAGCAGAGACCATGTCGACGATGATTGTGGATGCGGCCAAGGCCGCCAGTGAAAGGTGGCAATCATTCTTCAACGCTGGAGATGCGGCTGGGTGCGCGTCCTGCTATGAGGACAATGCCGTCATGGTCGCAAAGCCTTTCGGCGAATTCGTCGGACGGGACGCGATCCTTGCGTTCTGGCAAAAGATCATCGCCGACGGCTTCGCGGACGTTACTTACATGTCCCCCACGTTGACCGCGGAGGATGCGAAATCCGTTGTTCTGACCAGCGATTGGACCATGAACAACGCTCATGGCGTCATCACCCGGGAACTCTGGGTCCAACAGAACGACGGAAAGATGAAACTTCGCGAAGACCACTTCGAAGTCGCGGGATAATCGTAGGGCAATCCTAAGATCGTTCCGTTGCCTTCAAGACGTACGGTTCGCTTTTGTCTGGAATGATCGAACTCCGTCCGCCGGTTCAACGAGACCTAGGAGCTCTTGCGCGGCTTTGGCACCACGGATGGCACGAGGCGCATGCGGCTTACGTTCCCACCGGTCTTCAGCGCCTGCGCACATTGGATGACTTTCAGAACCGTCTTGAGGCAATGCTTGAGCATACGATGGTGTGCGGAGCAAAGGGGGAACCCGCCGGCTTTTGCACCATCCGCGAAGGTGAGCTGATGCATCTCTTTGTCGCCGGATCCGCGCGCGGATCCGGCGTTGCCGTCGCACTCTTGTCGGATGGTGAACAACGGCTGGCGAAGAGCGGGATACGAACCGCATGGCTCGGTTGCGTCATCGGAAACACACGCG
>CAKZLS010000464.1 GCA_937127205.1 uncultured Rhodospirillales bacterium | reverse complement strand
CCCCGAGTGCTGCTGCGACGCCCCGGGCAGGAACCCCGGCACGTCGACGAAGGTGATGACGGGGATATTGAAGGCATCGCAGAACCGCACGAAACGCGCGCCCTTGATCGCCGAGTCGATATCCAAGCATCCGGCCAGCACCATGGGCTGATTGGCGACGATACCCACCGAGAGCCCGTTCATGCGACCGAACCCGGTGATGATGTTCTGGGCATACTCAGGTTTGATCTCGAAGAACACGGACTCGTCGACCACCTTGATAATCAGTTCCTTCATGTCGTACGGAAGGTTCGGATTGTCCGGGACCAAGGTATCGAGCGAAAACTCCACCCGATTGGGATCATCGTAAGCGGCGCGCTGCGGCGCCTCGGACCGGTTCGACGAAGGAAGAAAATTGATCAGCCGGCGCATATACAGAAGCGCCTCCACGTCGTCGTCGAACGCCCGGTCGGCCACGCCTGATTTCTTGGTGTGAACGTCGGTCCCGCCCAGTTCCTGGTGATCCACGTCCTCGTGTGTGACCGTCTTCAGGACGTTCGGGCCGGTGACGTACATGTGTGAGTTTTCCTTCACCATGAAGATGAAGTCGGTCAGCGCCGGCGAATACGTGGCACCGCCCGCGCACGGTCCCATGATCACCGATATCTGGGGAATGACGCCCGAGGCATCGACGTTCCGTTGAAACACGTCGCAATACCCGGCCAGCGAGTCGACGCCCTCCTGGATACGGGCACCGCCGGAGTCGCTAATACCGATAATGGGCGCGCCCACGCGCATCGCTTGGTCCATGACCTTGCAGATCTTGTTGGCGTGAGCCGCCGAAAGACTGCCGCCCAGAACCGTGAAATCCTGGCTATAAACGAAGACCGGCCGACCATTGATGGTGCCGTATCCTGTTACAACGCCGTCTCCCGGCACCTGGGTCTTCGCCATCCCGAAGTCGACGCAACGGTGCTCGACGAACATATCCCACTCTTCAAAAGAATCCGGGTCGAACAAGACCTCGATGCGCTCGCGCGCGGTCAGTTTTCCTTTCTTGTGCTGCGCGCCGATGCGCTTCTCGCCGCCGCCCAATCGGGCCTGTGCCCGTCGCTCTTCTAAGGCTTCGATAATCTCTAGCATGAGTTCTACCCCTACTCTTGCGCCCAAGCCGAACGGGTCCCCGGCTCGCTCTCTTGGACGTGGTTCACATGTTTTTTTGTAAGTAACAGGACCCCAGGTATTCGCGAGAGATCGCAAACACCGGCAGGGTGTACGCTTGAAAACAGGTCTCCAGGACAAACGGATCGGAAATACGGTGAGCGCGTCGTCGCGGTCCAGTCGTTCGACCCCGAGCCTCAATCATGGCGCCAGTTCCGCCGCGACCTATGGTCGCCGGAATGAAATCGGATACACCGGGAGATCTTTCGGTCGCGTTCGAGACCGAAAGCGTCGGAGCATGCCATTCGTTTTTTAGGCGAATTCGTCATCGCACCCCTCCCAAGGCATCATTTAGAGATGACACCCGCCATGTTGCAGTGCAAGAGAAAATCGCAAATAATTTTGTGATGCAGCAATAAACCGCAAGTTCTAGGTGCAATTGAGATTGCGGCGCAACACCATGTTGGATACCCTAGTATTTGTGCGGTTTATACCTCCATTGCGTCACCGCTGCTCCTTCCCCACTGGCCACAAAGAAACCCCTAAATCCGGTAAGTATTTATGCTGCACGCGCGAACGCCGGTGTGCCAGGCCGCAATGATGACCGGTAAGGAAAATATGATATGCGGAATTATGAGTTTAGCGGTGTTTATGCCAACGATCAGGCACTGAGACTACTCCGTCGCCAGCAGGACGTCGCTGGCCTTGATCACCACACAGACGTCGTGTCCGACGCCCAAGCCAAGTTCGTTGACCGCATCGGCGGTGATCACCGACGTGACGATGTTTCCGCCGCCAATGTCCACGTGCACCTGAGCTGCCACGTTTGCTGTCTTGATTTTCGTGACTTTGCCTTTGAAGGTGTTGCGAGCGCTGAGTTTCATGATTGTTTGATCCCCTTCCCTTAGGTCGCCGAGCGTGCCTGTACACGCTGTGTTATTACCGTAATATGGAGAAAATCAGTGATCGATCAACGATCACTGAACCGTGTCGAGGGGAGATTGCCATGAGTACCGGAGCGGGATCGCGTTGCGATCGCATTGCGCTGGTGACCCACGTAAATGCATTCGTCGGGCTGGCTTCGGCCGAGGCGCTGGCACGCTCAGGCATGACGGTGGTGTGTCACGACCCCGCCTTCGCCGACGATCAAACCCGGACCCAGTTCGCCAATGCGCACACCGACCTTCGGGTCATCGCCGAACAGAACCCCGCCGACATGGCGGCGGCCGTGACCCACACGTTCGAGCGGGTCGACGTCCTGGTCAACAACGATCCCTTTCCCGCTATCCGAGCGCCCATCGAGCATGCCCGGCTCGAGGACCTGCGGGCTGGACTGGACGCCTTGGTGGCCGCGCCGTTCGCGCTCGCCCAAGCGGTGGCGCCACAGATGAAGGAACGCCGTGCCGGTAAGATCATCTTCGTGACCTCGGCCGCGCCGTTTCATGGGTTGGCGAACTATTCCATGTACGTGGCGGCGCGCGGCGGCGCCAACGCTCTGGCCGTCTCCCTGGCCAGAGAACTCGCCGCCTTCAATATTCAGGTGAACGCCGTTGCGCCGAACTTCGTGGAGAGCCCGACGTATTTTCCGCCCCAACTGCTCGCCGATCCCCAGGCACTCGGAAAGATCACCCGCAACATTCCGCTGGGGCGATTGGGAAAGCCTCGCGAAGTGGGCGAACTGGTGGCGTTCCTAGCTTCCGGCGAGGCCGATTTCATCACCGGCCATGTCATGCCCATCGCCGGAGGATGGGCATGAGCTGGGCAAATCGCCCAGGCTACTAGTCTTTGGCAACCTCGCCCGTGGGATCGCGTTCCAACAGATCCGCCGCGCGCTCGTACACGACCGCGAATTCTTCCTTGCGCTGATCGGACTCCGTATCGCCGCCAGCGATGGTGCGAAAGATGCCGGCGGCCTCTCTGAGCAGCATGGCGGCCACATCAGCATTCGTTGCCATGAACGATCTCCTCTTCCTTAAGTGATTGAGCACACCCGCGCGGCCCCAGTGGCCACATCCGGGATGGTATCCTATCGCATTCTTCTCGACTGACCGGGGAATGCTTGTGAAAACGTCCGTTGGAGACGGATCTTATAGAAAACAGCCGTCGGCGCAACGCCCATTTCCGCCGCGCCCGCCAATACCGGACCAGGAACCCCGCCAAGCGCTATTTGGCGCCGTTTGCGAGGATATCATTGATCAGGTTCGCGACCTCTTCCGACTTGAGCACGCCGACATGGGTTTCGTTGAATCCGTAGATGCGGTGCCCGGCATCTTCCTGAGCCTCCCAACGAAGTTGGCTGTCGACGGTTATCGTCTCATCGTCCGAGGGACCGAAGGTGCCGGGATCGCGCCGGAACGCAAACAGAAGGTGGTGGGTCACGTCGTCGGGCAGGTCTTTCTCCACCACCTCCGCGCCGATTCCCGTGGAGAACAGCTCGGTCAGGAATTGGCTTCCCGGTGCGAGATCGCGCCATGAATCAACGACCGCCGGCGCCCGCTCGACCCCCCTGCCCGCCGCTTCGTGGCCGTCCCACGGCGTTGCAATGGTCAACAGGGTCGGGATGCTGCCGGCGCCCAACGATTCGCGATGGTTGAAAACGAACGCCCGTGACACCAGGCCGCCCGCGCTGTGAGCAACGACATGTGTCTTTTCGAAACCGTGCCGGCGCCGGAGTTTGATCATGGTCTGGTCGAGATGTTCGCCCAAGGCAGCGAAAGAGATGCCGGATGGGTAGTAATAGACTATGGGCTGGAAAATATCTCGATCGAGGTTATCGATGAGGTACTCGAAATTGCGCGGCGTTCCTTGCACTCCGTGCACGAACAACACAGGAATTTTGTCCGGGTCGTATGGTTCAAGCAAGTAGATCCCGGGCTTGGCCTCGAACAGAAAGTCGAACGGCCGCCACATGCCGTTTCTGGCATTCTCCGGGCTGAAACGCGGATCTGAAAGGCTGACCACGTCACCGACCGCGGTGACCAACCCGATGCTCGTTCGCATCTGATCATGGACCGTCCGAGTCTGCAGCGCGGCAACGTCGATCGGTCCGTCGATCCGCGGGCGGCCGTCACGGGGGATGATAAGCTCGATATCACGGATCTCATCACCGGCCTTGCACGTGATCGGAGAGTCCAAGTCCACCTGCAGGAATGGCTCTCCCGGCTGGTAAATGAGATTGCCGTTGACGTCCTCGAATGCGGCAAAACCGTATTGACCGACGTTCACGCCAAACACCCAGCGCCCGCTCCGTTCGAGCACGAAGTGATCGAAAACGCTCCAGTCTTCGAGTTGGTCGCCGGGTCCTTCCTTGCGGACCAAGATCACCACGAGGGGCGTGTCATCCGCGCCTTCGGATGCGACCGTGCCCGACAACGAGCAGAAAGCGCCCAGCTTCTCTTGCTGTTCCTTGACGTCGAAGAAAACGCACCCGCCAAGGATCACGGCGACCAAGCCGAGCAACGGAAATCGGATAAACCAGCTCATCGCCAATACCCACCATCTGCGCATGGATATGATCCCATAGCCGCGCATCGCGCCAGGATCAAGGGCGCAGTAGGCGGGCGTCGACCCCGTACAATCAGTCGTCTACGCGGTCAGCGTCCGATCTCGGCCAGCAATTCCTTGGCGTACCGAATGGGGATGGCATAGGTGATCCCGCTGGGATCCTGGAGCACCCTCTCCTTGGTCTCCTTGACGGCGACGCTGCCCACCACCCCGATGACGTCGCCGCTCAGGGGGTCGAACAAGGGACTACCGCTATTGCCGGGATACGCCGTGGCATCCAGTTGAAAGACGGTGAAGTTGCGGCGCAGGCGCTGGATCATCCGATGATCCAGGTAGCCGGCCGATGGCGGCGGTACG
This sequence comes from uncultured Rhodospirillales bacterium, assembly GCA_937127205.1. Classification (GTDB taxonomy): domain Bacteria; phylum Pseudomonadota; class Alphaproteobacteria; order Rhodospirillales; family Defluviicoccaceae; genus CAKZLS01. Next base: position 483 of record CAKZLS010000464.1, on the reverse strand, counting down.
GCGGCCGGCGTCACCGCAGAGATGATCCCCCGATGGGTCACCGGATACAATCCGAGCGCGGGCGCCGCGGGAAATCCGGTGAAGGCGACGCTCTGACCTTCTTGAACATTCTGATCGTCGCCAAGCGCGAGGGCCGGCAGCGGTGACTCCGCCATCCGCAGTACGGCCAAATCGTGTTCCCTGTCCTCCGCCACCAAACGCACCGGGCGGGCTTCCACCACGTCGCCCCTTGGCAGAAATACGCTCAGCGTTTCCCGGTGTTCGTCATCGAGGATCCGGGGCACAACATGAGCGCTGGTAATTACATGAAGACCGTCAGTGACGGCGAAACCCGTGCCCAGAAGGTCGGCCGCCGGCTTCCGGGTCGGCTGGTAGGTCCCCACGGCGACCACGCTCGGCTTTATCAGGTGTATGGTATCGGCGAGGTCGGCCGCGACAGCACCGGCAATGGGTGCGCAGGCTATCAAAACCAGCGCCAAAGCA